>CAYVMM010000161.1:0-3538 GCA_964452535.1 uncultured Gammaproteobacteria bacterium
GGCAGGGCCAGTACCACCCCCACTGCCAGGACCAGGTACAGTAAGGCCGCCCCACCCAGCGCTCCCAGAATGGCCCAGGGCATGGTTCGGGCCGGCTGACGCACCTCCTCAGCCACCTTGACCATGTCCTCGAATCCGATGAAGGCGTAGAACGCCAAGAAAGCCCCTGCCCACAAGCCAAGCCAGTTTCCCGCTTCTGCTATCGGTAGCAGCTCCCCTGCCCGCTCGGGAAGGGCCGTGTAGCCCTCCCCTAGGCCAGCAATCACCACCACCAGTCCAGTCACCTCCACCACTGTCATGATTGCTGCCGCGCGCATGGACAGATCGATGCCTCGGGCACTTATGGCCCCCAGGGCTAGTACCATCACCAGGATTCCTACCGCTTCCGGAATAGGGACTAGCTCACCCAGGTAGCCAGCGAAGCCCCGCGACAGGGCACCAGCGGAGACGATGCCCGCAGCGGCAATCACTAGGCCCACTCCGACCGAGAGCGAGGGCAGACCAAAGGCTTTTTGGAGGTAAGCAGCCTCGCCGGCGGCACGCGGCAGCCGGGAAGCTAGCTCTCCGTAAGTGAGCGCCGACAAGCTGGCCACAGCCAGCGCCACCAGGAAGGCCAAGGGTGCGGTCATGCCTGCGGTTCCGGCCACCTCGCCTAAAAGCACGTAGATGCCCGCACCCACAATATTGCCGAGGCCATAAAAGGTCAGCAGCATAGGCCCCACGCTGCGGCGCAGCCCCGTTTTCCTCATGACATTCGGATGCTCTTGATTGGCCTAGAAGGAGACCAGTTGAAGGGATTGCTCAAGCACGCATCTTGCGTACACTGTGCAAGATAGGGCTTTCTGTTCCCCACTAGTGCCCGCCCCCCTTGAACCGGCCTTAGCCAAAGGCACTTACTAAGGGGAAACTTAGCCATGAGGCTCCAGCCCGGGCCAGTAACGGGTGAGCCACTCCAGGGGACGCCGCCCTTCGAGCACCCCCACAGTCAACGGATGGATTACAGGCTAGCAGAGGCCATTTCCGATCGCTTAGGCCGAGCAGGCTTGGTCTTTAGGTAGGCAGGGAGGCTCCCATGACAAGAGATGAATACATCGCCAAGCTCAAAGCGCAATTGGATGAGTGGAATACCCAGCTCGAGCAGCTTGAGACCAAAGCCCAAAATACAAAGGCCGAGGCTCAAAGCGAATACGAAAATCAGCTCGCAGCGCTTCGCCGTCGGCGGGACGAAGCCTCTCAGAAGCTCGAAGAGCTTACCCAAGCTAGCGGCGATGCCTGGGAAGACCTTCGACAGGGATGCGATAACGCCTTCACTGCACTAAAGGAAAGTGTCGAGAAGGCCTGGGCGCACTTCAGATAACCTCCTCCCTTGAAGGGGGATTCGCCTTTGCCTCTGTGCGCTCGGCCCAGATGAGGTGCCAATAGGGCGGGATTGACCCTAATTTGCTATCATCAGACTTTGCTCATCTATCCCTTTAGTACCCCCCTTAGGGGTTGGCGGGGCCTGCCCGTTGCCGAGCCGCTCCCGTGCAAAGGCGACGCGTGCAGCGACGCCGGATAGTTCCTCGACATGCCTGTCGATCGCCTTCAGCTTATGCTGCAGACCGGCAGCGTTGGCAATCTGGATCGCCAAGCCCGGTCGGGCGTTTAGCTCCAGCAGCAGGGGCCCCTGTGTGCGGTCGAGGACCATATCGACCCCTAGATAGTCCAGTCCCGTGATCTCCTGGCAACGCGCAGCCATATACAACATTTCGACCCAGTACGGCACTGCCACGCCAGCAATATCGCTTCCGGTGTCGGGATGCTCCTCAACCACATGATCGTTGCATACGGCCGTCGTGGTAACCCCACTGGATAGCTCCAGCCCAACACCCAAGCCGCCCTTGTGTAGATTGGCCTTCCCCCCGCTTGCGGCGGTGGGCAGACGGGCCATCGCCATCGTAGGCACGCCACGGTAGACCAAGATCCGTATGTCGGGGACACCCCCCCAAGCGATCTCGGCAAATATGGGATCAACGTCGACGCAGTCCTCCAAGAAGGCGACATCGGGCCGGCCACCGAGCGAGTACATACCCGATAAGATATTCGACAGATGAAAGTTCAGATCGCCGTTATCGAGCATCCGGCCCCCAGACATACGCCAGCGGCCATTAGCCTGGCCCGTCACGACTAGGATACCGTCACCGCCCGCACCCTTTGCCGGCTTGACAGCAAAGGCACTGCACCCGGCTAGGATGTGGCCCACGCGACGGATATCGCCGTTGGTCGCGATGCTGCCGAATAGCACCGGCACCTTGATGCCGGCCTGCTGGGCCAAGCGCTTGGTCTCCAGCTTGCAGTCCACCTGCGACTGCCGATGGCGCTCATTGTGCGGCAGCATATAGCTGGCATTACGCGCATTGACACCCAGAACCCCGGCCCCTCTGAGCCCCCGGAGGCGCTTCAAAATCATGTTGAATGCCCCTGTGCCAAGTCCCGGAACCGCCAGAGCTCAACCAGCCTATAACCGGTATAGCGGCCAAGTAGCAGGGTCAGCGCGAGCAGCACCAGCAATAGCTCGGGAAAAGTGAAGGTCAGGTACTGAACGATGTCATTGAACATTGTTAGATAGGCTAACGTCGCCACTCCCAGGCTACCCAGTCCCTGTTGGATGGCATCGCGTGGGCCGTCCTCATCCCAGACCACCGACATGCGCTCAATGGTCATCGTCAAGATGACCATGGGGAACAGGGCAATCGACAGGCCAGCGGTTGCCCCAATCTGCTCCGTCATCACGCTGATCGCGGCCATCATCAGCACCACGACGATCAGCATTGACGCCAGTCGCGGGACCAGCAGCAACTTCAGATGCTCGAAATAGAAGCGCACCAAAAGGCCCAGACTGACGATCACAGTGAACAGGAGCAAGCCGTTGAATAGTTGGGTTTCCCGGAAGGCAAGTGCGATCAAAACCGGCATAAAAGTGCCAAAGGTGGTGAGGCCGATCACCTGCCGCATGATCGTCAGCACCAAGGCGCCAACCGGGATCAGCAGCAGGATGCGGTAGACCAGCTGTGTCTCGAGTGGGGTGTTGAACAGCGAGAACTTAAGTAAGGGCTCCTCCACCGCAAGGCCCTGCTGGATCGCTGCCTCAACCGCATTCTTGGGAGTGTGCGCTAGCGAAAGGCTACTGCTGGTATTACTGGCGCCCTCCCACTCCACCAGCGCACGATCGCCGCGCCACCAAGGCATGTAATCAGACGGCACCGATCGCGTGTTGGACTCCAGTCCGATTGGACGCCAGAAGCCATTGGAATAGACTTCAACCCAGTGCACCAGCTTGGCCTTACCTGCGCTGCTGGCGCCCAAATCCACCCCATGCACGCTACGCGCTGGGATCTCAGCGGTCTTAAGCACCTTGACAGCAGCACGCGCGATTTCGCGGTCGTCCGCATTCGATGGCAGCAGCGCCATGACGTGATCGCCGGGCTCACCGGCAGTTAGCTCGTCGATCAAATTGAGCGCCAGGGTTTCCCGATCCGCAGTAGTCGGCCGCAGATCC
>CAYVMM010000162.1:0-3530 GCA_964452535.1 uncultured Gammaproteobacteria bacterium
GTCGCGCCGCCCTCTACGCAGTGGGGCCGGAGCCCATGCTAAAGGTCGCCACTCGGCTGGGCCAGCGGCTAGGTATACCGGTCTGGCTCTCCCTGGAGGAATACATGGCCTGTGCGGTGGGTGGCTGCATGGGCTGCACTGTGCGCGTGGAGGAGCCAAAGGGACCGGCGATGCGTCGGGTATGTGTAGACGGGCCGGTTTTCCCTGGAGAGCAGATCTACCCGAGCCCCTGAACTCAACGCCGGACTCCGTCATTCTCAAGGCGAGGGAGAAATAGCCCCCTCAAAGCCTACCGGATGAGCTCAGCTCGCCTTGAGGGCGTCGCCCTCACCCCAGATAGGCCTCGGTAGCATAGCGCCGCATCATTCGGTAGGTATTGAAGGCACTGGCATTGAAGCTGATGGCCCCTTTCATCACCTCGACCCACCCCTCAGGGGCCTCGTAATAGAGGGGAAGCACTTTCTCCTCCAGCTGACGATAGAGGTTTTCGGCATCGTCATGGCTGTGCCCATTCCTCCCGTCGCCAACGACCCAACCCGTTACGCCCTCGATCCCACCCTCAATCCACCAGCCATCCCAAATGGAAAGCGAAGGGACCCCATTGAAGGCAGCCTTCATCCCACTCGTGCCGGAGGCCTCCCAAGGGGGCATGGGCGTATTCAGCCAGATGTCCGTGCCGGCAATCAGGGTCAGGGCAACCCTCATGTCGTAGTCGGGCATAAAAACCATCCGGACGCTGTCCTGCAGCTCACGGATGTGCCCATGGATTTGCCGGATCAAGCGTTTGCCGGACTCGTCGCGAGGGTGCGCCTTACCCGAGAGCACCACTTGGAAGGGCCTTTTTTCGGCTATGGCCTGCAGGCGGTTGAGATCGGTAAAGAGGAGATCCGGTCGCTTGTAGGCCGTCATTCGTCGAGCGAACCCTAGAATAGGCAGCTCCGGATCCAGCGCTACCCCGCAATTCGCCTCCAGCAAGTGGATGAGGTCCGCTTTGGCCTCAGTGTGGGCCGCCCGGATTGCCTCCGACGGGATGTAGGTGGCTCGCCGCAATAACTCCGGTTCGTGGGCCCACCCTTCCAGATAGCGATCGTAAAGGCGTTGGAAAGGCTCCCCAGTCCAGGTATAGGGGTGGACCCCGTTGGTGATGGCTCGTACCCGGTAGCCCGGGAAGCGATGGTTAGACAGCTCGGCGTGACGCTCAGCCACGCCGTTGATGTACTCGGAAAGGTTCAGCGCCAGTCGGGTCATATTCAGACGATCCTGGCCAGCTAAGGACTTCAGAAGCGCCAGATCCACTTGGTGCCCGAAGAGCCTCAGGACGAGCTCGTAGGAGAATTGGTCATGGGCCGACTCGACCGAGGTATGGGTGGTAAAGACGCAGAGCCGGCGCACTCGACTAAAATTGTAAGGCGATTCTCCCGGGCGAACGCTTTCGGGAGGATAGGCGTAGTAGCCGAGCAAGTCCCAGGCTAGCAGGGCCGAATGGCCCTCGTTCATGTGATAGCGCTCCACCTCCACGCCGAGGGCTCGGAGGATCCGAGCTCCCCCAATGCCTAAGATGATCTCCTGCTTCAGTCGATAGTCCGGATCACCGCCGTAGAGGACATCCGTAAGCCGGCGGTCCTCCTCAGTATTTGAGCCGCAATCCGTGTCCAGAAAAATGACCGGCACACAGCCCCCCAGGCGGCCCCATAGGGGATAGAGCCAAGCGTGGATCCAGACGTCGCATCCCTCAATGGGAACGGCCACCGTGGCCCGAAGCAGCTGAGCGTAGTCAGCGGGCTCCCAGGGATCCGGGGATTCCGTCTGATTGCCTTGGGCATCAATGCCCTGCCGGAAGAAGCCCTGGCGGCTGACCAACGTGACCGCCACCACGGGAAGCTCCATATCCGCAGCTGTGCGAATGGTGTCACCGGATAGGATCCCAAGCCCGCCCGAGTAGGTGGGAATGGCACCGGATAACGCAATCTCCATGGAGAAATAGGCGATCCGAGGGGTGGTGAGCAAGGCGGTGGTATCGGTGGACAGCTGGACCATCGGGGACCTATCCTTCAAACGATGGTGGATCTAGGCAAGGCCCCTTTCCGGGGCCCAACCCCAATTGGGCATGATAAATCTTCAGGCCCAGGCCAGGGGAATCGGGGCACCCCTGTCGCCCCTCACCCGTTACCGGGCCAATTCCGATGACTGGATTGATGGGCCCCTTAATAGACCCTTTTCCCCCGGCTGCGCTTTGCAACGCGCTGTTACCGGCTGTAGCCGGTGGTCGATCGCTGGGCTGCCTTGATGGACTGGGGGTTGTTGGCCTTGGTCAAGGCTTCATGCGGGCTAATCTTGCCCTGATTGATCAGGCCCTGGAGATTCTGATCCAGCGTCTGCATGCCCTCTTGCCGACCAGCCTGGAGAGCCGAGACCATCTGGGCCGTTTTATTCTCTCGGATAAGGTTGCGAATGGCCGGGGTACCTAGCATGATCTCATAGGCGGCAACGCGGCCGCCGCCGTTCTTCTTGAGCAGGGTCTGCGCGATCACTGCCTGCAGCGACTCGGAGAGCATGGCCCGAACCATGTCTTTTTCAGCAGCTGGGAAGACATCGATAATCCGGTCGATGGTCTTGGGGGCCGAGCTGGTGTGCAGGGTTCCAAGGACTAGGTGGCCGGTCTCGGCTGCGGTTAGGGCCAGCTGGATGGTCTCCAGATCGCGCAGCTCCCCCACTAAGATGAAATCGGGGTCCTCACGTAGGGCCCCGCGCAAGGCGTTGGCGAAGCTATACGTATGATGGTGGACCTCGCGCTGGTTGACCAAGCAACGCTTAGTCGGATGGACGAACTCAATGGGATCCTCAATGGTCAGGATATGACCTTGGCGGTTCTCATTGATGTGGTTGACCATGGCCGCCAGGGTGGTGGACTTGCCGGAGCCCGTCGGACCGGTCACCAGGATCAGTCCGCGCGGTCTCTCCACAAGGGCCTTAAAGACCCCAGGAGCGCCCAGGTCGTCCAGGGTCAGGATCTCCGAGGGAATGGTCCGGAAGGCGGCCGCTAGGCCGCGGTTTTGGTGGTAGACATTAACCCGAAAACGAGCAACGTCTGGGATCTCCATGGAAAAATCGGCCTCCAGCTCCTGCTCGAGCTGTTTGCGTTGCTCGTCGGCCATGATGTCGTAGATCAACTCGTGGGCCCGCCGTTCATCCAGCGCCGGGACCTTGATCTTCTTGATATCACCGTCCGCTCGGATCATGGGCGGCTCGCCGGCAGAGATATGAAGATCAGAGGCTCCCTGCTTCACCGTAAAGGTAAGCAGCTCGGAGATATCCATGAGCTCCCCCCCCTTATGGATACCGTCAAGAGGCACGCTAACAGGGGACAATCCTACCCATGTGGTGACCGGGACGCACCCCCTGCTCTAGCGCCGGCCAGGCGGTTAGGCTTCCTTCGATGGCACCGAGCTGCGGGGCGTACCCATTGAGTCGACTCCGCGAGGCCCCTCACTTAGCCCTCCACCTTGCGGAGGTGCGTCGGCGGATAGCCC
>CAYVMM010000163.1:0-3507 GCA_964452535.1 uncultured Gammaproteobacteria bacterium
CGACGTTCACCGGAGGCGACGCCGGGATGCACCGGGAGCTCCTGCACACAGCGGCTACCTGGATCCTGGACCGCGACTACCCCCTTGTGGGCGTCGTGGAAAGGGGGCGCCTGACGGCGGTGTTAACCCGTTCCGACTTAATCCGCTACTGGCGGCAAGGCCTCAACGAGGCCTTCGAGCTGGAAGGTCGTCTCGAAGGCCGGGAGCGCGATTTCCGTGGTCGTCTGCGCGCCATGCTGGCCCCGTCGACGGTTGATATCCTCCGTCAGCTCGGGGACTTGGCGGCGGAACAGGGGATGCGCGCCTTTCTAGTGGGGGGATTGGTCCGAGACCTCATCCTGCAGCGGTTCAACTCCGATTTGGATGTGGCCGTCGAGGGCGATGCCATCGCCCTGGCGGAGGCTTTCGCGGAGCGACCCGGTTGGCATGCCCATACCCACCGACGCTTCGGGACGGCTGTGATTAAGGGACCCGAGGATCAGCGTCTCGATGTGACCACCTCGCGCATTGAGCATTATCCCTACCCGGCGGCCCTCCCTGAAGTGGAGGCGGGCTCCATCAAGGCCGATCTGTTCCGTCGGGATTTCACCATCAACGCCCTAGCCGTCGAGCTTAATAGGCCGCGGTTCGGACGGCTCTTGGATCCCTTTGGGGGATTACAGGATATCCGACAAGGGGTCATCCGGGTGCTTCATAGCCTTTCCTTTGTTGAGGACCCCACCCGAATCATCCGGGCGGTTCGATTCGAGACTGAGCTGGGGTTTCGCGTCGACGAGACCAGCGAGCGCCTGATTCGCAATGCCGTGGAGCTGGGGCTTCCCGCCCGGCTCTCCGGGAGTCGGCTCTTCCGGGAGCTGTGCTATCTGCTGGCGACGGAAAGCCCGGCAAAAGGGCTCCAGCGATTGCACCGCTTGGCCTTGTTGCCCTTTTTCCATCCTATTCTGGAAGGGGAGGGCGGCAAGGCGGCTGTGATCCAGGTAAGACGCGGCGAAGAAGTGCTGGGCTGGTACCGTCTGCTTTACCGGGAAGAGGAGCCGCTAGGCTGGAAGGTCTTGCTCCTTTTGCTGCTGTGGGCGCTTTCCCCAGAGGAGCTGGAAACGACCCTGAAAAGGTACGAGCTGCGCAGTCGGGAAGCGGCTGGCCTGACCCGCGACCGTAGGCGAGCGATTCAATTCGCCCGAGCCCTGCGGCAGGGAACGGTGGATCCTACGGACGACATTGCTCTGTTTGAGGCCTTAGAGGGGCTTTCCCTCGAAGGGCTGCTGGCTTGCATGGCGGCAAGTGAGGACCACCGCGTGCGGGCCGGAATTAGCCATTACCTGCAGCATTTGCGCGGCATCAGGCCTGCTCTCAACGGAAGGCAGCTGAAGGCCTTGGGGATTCCCGAGGGACCGGCTATCGGGGCGTGGCTGCGGACCTTGACCCGCGCCCGGATTCGGGGACAAGTGCACGGTGTCGAAGAGGAAAAGGCCCTTGTGCAGTCGGGAGAGAGCCCAGTGTAACGGGGGCCTGACCGAAATCAGGAGCTTTTGGGTCCATTGAATCGGATCTTCATCGGCTTGGGGAGTAACCAAGGCGATTCCCGCGCCCGCCTCCGGAAGGCCCTAGAGCGGCTCAAAGGCTGTGTGAGGGGCCATTTGGTAGCTGTGAGCTCTCTTTACCAAACCGCCCCTGTGGGCTACACTCAACAGCCCGACTTTCTAAATGCCGTGGCGATGTTCCGCGGCGAAGGCGCTCCTGAGGCCTGGCTGGACTGCTGCCTCGCGATCGAGGTCGAGCTGGGTCGCCATCGTCAGGGACCCCGCTGGGGTCCGCGGCCGGTGGATCTGGATCTTCTGGCGATCGAAGACCAAAGCTTGGCCGTCCCGCGGCTCACCCTGCCCCATCCTCGCCTCCACGAACGCGGGTTCGTGCTTATCCCTTGGTCCGAGGTGGCCCCTGATTTTCTCCTTCCGGAAGGCCGTCGCATCGACGATCTCCGGGCCCAGTGTCCCCATCCGGGTCGTGTGGAGCCCATCGAGGGGCCTGAATGGGCCGAGGCTATGGAAGACGGCAAAGGCGATGCCTAATGAAGCGTATGCGGGTGGGTGATCTGCGCAAGCGGGAGGGGCAGACAGGGGCATTGGTAGCCCTTACGGCATACGACTACACCTTTGCCCGCTTAGCGGAAGCGGCGGGGGTAGATATCCTGCTGGTAGGCGATTCCCTGGCCCACCCCATACAGGGGGAAGAGACCACCCTCCCGGTGACATTGGAGCAGATGATCTACCATGCTCGTTGTGTGGCCCGCGCTTGTGAGGGGGCCTTGTTGGTAGTCGATCTCCCCTTTCGGGCCTACAAGGCAAGTCCCGCTCAGGCCTTCGATAGTGCTGCCCGGTTGATGGCGGAAGGCGGGGCGGAGGTGGTCAAGCTGGAAGGGGGAGGGCCCATGGTGGAGACAGTTGGATTCCTTCACCAGCGCGGGATCCCCGTCATCGGGCATCTCGGCCTAACCCCCCAGTCTGTCCATCAGCTTGGGGGTTATCGAGTGCAAGGGCGGAGCGCAAAGGCAGTCGAAGGGTTGGTTGTCATGGCCCAGGAATTGGAGCAAGCCGGGGCCCAGGCCTTGGTCTTGGAAGCGGTTCCGTACGGTGTGGGGCGCCGCGTGACGGAAGCCTTGAGCATTCCTGTCATTGGAATCGGGGCTGGAGCCGACTGTGACGGCCAGGTACTGGTGCTCCACGATGTCCTGGGCTTGGGAGAGACCGCTCCCCCTCGCTTTGCCAAGTGCTTCTTGGATGGGGCAGGCGAGGTCAAAGCGGCCCTGACCGCCTTCTGCCAAGAAGTCCGGGCAGGGACCTTCCCCAGCGCCGATTACCGTTTCGACTGATACTGGAAGTCCCCTCTTGGAGCTTGCCCACAACCTGCAACAGCTCGACCGAGTCCTCGGCCCGAGTCGCCGCTCCGAAGAACGGATTGCCCTTGTGCCGACCATGGGCAACCTGCATGCGGGGCATTTGGCCCTGGTTGAGCGAGCCCAGGCGCTGGCGGATCGGGTGGTTGTTTCCCTTTTTGTTAACCCCACCCAGTTCGCTCCGGACGAGGACTTCGCGGCCTATCCCCGCACCTTCGATGAAGATCAAAGGCAGCTCAGGGAGCGAGGGGTCGATGTCCTTTTCCTTCCGGAGGAGGGGCTCATCTATCCCGATGGCCCAGAAGCCGTTACGGTCACGGTGGACCGTGTGACCGAGGGTCTGGAGAGCGAGGTCCGCCCTCATTTCTTTGCCGGAGTGGCGACCGTGGTTACCAAGCTCTTTTGCGCGGTGCGCCCCGACTTGGCCGTTTTCGGGAAGAAAGACTATCAGCAATGGGTGGTGGTCCGGCGCTTGGTCCGAAATCTGCTGATGGGCATTGCGATCGAAGCCGTGGAGCCCGTCCGCGAAAGCGACGGTCTGGCGGCAAGCTCGCGTAACGGCTACCTTGCCCCGCGTGAGCGGGCAGTGGCACCGGGACTCTTTCGCGGCCTCC
>CAYVMM010000164.1:0-3502 GCA_964452535.1 uncultured Gammaproteobacteria bacterium
GAAGAGGGCCTGCTATGCGGGGTGATCGATTCGGAGGGCTGGTGTATCGGTCTGGCCCGCTTGGCGCAGATCGACTTCGCTGCCCGTACCCTGAGCCTATGCTCCCCGGTGCCCCAGGCAAGCATGGCCGGGCTCCAGCTGGGCGATCTCTATTTGGGAAGCGAGTGGGAAGCGCTGGACCGGAGCCGGCCACGGCACCTGTAATGCTACTCTTCACAGCCGGCCTTGTTGGCTGCCCACTCCAGCGCCGACCGAACGCGGTCATTCAAAAGGGCCCGTCCCTGCTGCCGCGTGACCCACCGATATTCATGATTCTCAGGCCGGCCGAGCTTTTGATTGACGGGGAGAACAACCCGCTTTTGGGTTGTCCGGCCAACATAATACCGCGCCACCTTGCGGCCTCGATTGTAGGGCTCAGTCTCGTAGTAAGCGAGCCCCCAAGGGAAGGTCAGCTCCTCAATGCCGGTCTCCTCGGTTACCTCTCGACGGGCCGTTTCCACCGGCTCTTCGCCGACCTCCACCACGCCCTTGGGAAAGTCCCAATAGCGGTAAGCACGCAGCAACAGGAAGCGGCACCCCTGCTCGGTGAAGCGGATTAGGACCACGCCGGCGGAGCGCTCCCGGATCTTTGCCAGCACAGCTCATTCCCTCGCGAGGCAGCCCCCACACTCACAGAGAGACGGGGCCCCCTAACAAGTCAAGTGCAAGGCCGCCGCCACTTTAGTGGCTTGCTCCTGGAGCCGATTGAGCTCAGCGACCGCCTCCTGGGTCCGAGCCGTCCGCAGCTCGATCCCCTGCTCCCGGAGCCGTTGCAGGGTGGCCTCCGGTACCTCCATATTGCCGTAGTAGCCGGTGCCAATAACCAGCATGGCCGGATGCTCGGCCAACACCGGCGCCAAATCCTCCAGCGCTAGGGAATGACCTTCCCGACGCCACCAGGGCGAGTGCACCACTTGCCCTGGTAGGATAAGCACGTCCCGAGAATAGACCTGACCATCAATGGTAATCCGGCCAAAGGTGTAGGAGTCCACGGTCATAGCGAATTCCTCGCGCCTGCCCCTTCTCCGGAATTTTGCCCCATCCCGCAACCCATCGCCAAAGGGAGAACAAGCTCCCCAGCCATCGGCCACTCCGGATCCAATACCCTGGATGGGCGTTATGCAGATCACCTTGATTATGGCAGCCACCGAGAACGGCGTTATCGGACAGAACAATAAGCTCCCCTGGCACCTCCCTGCGGATTTGCAGCATTTCGTTCGCCACACTAAGGGCAAGACCTTGCTCCTGGGCCGCAATACCTATGCCTCCTTGGGGCCCACCCCTCATCGTCCCAATCCCCTCCCTCATCGGCGGCTCCTGGTGGTCACAAACCACCCTGACGCCTTTCCCTCCAAGGCGGAGGATGTGACTCCCGTAGGCTCAGTCCAGGAGGGGATCGCGTTAGCGAAGGCCCGGGGGGTCGAGGAGCTGATGGTCGCAGGCGGGCATTCCGTCTATAGGGCGGTCTGGCCGTGGGCGGATCGCATTCGTCTCACCCGAATCCACACCGAGCTGGAAGGAGACACCTTCATCCCAGACCCCGACAGCCGTCAGTGGCAGGTGATTGAAGCGAGCTTCCGCCCCGCCGATGAGAAGAACCCCTACGACCTCACCTTTTTTTTGTTGGCGCGCCGAAAGGCGAGCGAAAATCTTGCCGGGTAGAGAGACGGTGTCTACAGCGGTAGGGCAACCATCGCGAGATGGCAAATGGCCCCGTAGGAGCCCGATTCATCGGGCGAAGGGGACGTCCATACTGGGCATTCGCTCGATGAATCGGGCTCCTACGGGCAAAAAGGCCGGGCAAAGACCCGGCCGCAAGACCCCGGTTACGGCCACCGGAGCTATTTGACCCCGTACTCATAATCGTACTCGGTAAGCTCTCCGTCGCTGTCCAGGTCTTCTTCTTTAAAGGTCTTTTTGGAAATTCCCAATTCTTTGGCCTCTTCGAAGCTCAGCCGACCGTCACCGTTCTTGTCCGCTTCCTTGAAGCTAGGAAGTTGGCTTTTTTCTTTCGCCATTTCGCTTTCTTCTGACATTTCACCCTCTTCTTCGGCCCAGGTGATCCCGGGGAAAGCCACTAAGAGCGTTGCCAGAAACAGGATTACCCAGACTTGGCCTTTCATAAATCGCCTCCAGCTCATTGAGGGGAGGAAAAGCAAGCCATTTATCCTTACAGCTTTTCCACCCGGTGTAGGGATCTTGATATCAGGCAGTCCTAGGAGACCTTACCTATTGGATGGCAGATTGACATTTCCTCGGGGAATCATGGAAGGGCTGATCGTTTTCCAGCAGGGCTCGGTCCCTGGACCACCTAGAGCGAAGGGCGGAACCTCTTGGCCCCCGAGCCTATGGCTAGCCTCATGGATCCGGTTCACAAAGCCCCACCCCTGCAATGCCGTTCGTTGCCCGTGCCAGAGCACGGCGTTATAGTGCTCGCAAGATTTTGAGTGTTGCCCCTGTAGGTACAAAGGACTACGGAGGAGCAAATCATGACAATGTCTACCGAACAAGAGATCCAACGCCACATCCGAGACCAGATTCCCTTCGAAAACCCCTATCCCGAGGACCAGGTCCGAGAAAAATACCACGAATTTGGGCTGTCTCCCCTGGCTTATACTTGCGAGTGGCCCCGAGAGTACGAACATGCACTACCCGAGCCCTTTATCGAGTTCTTCTGGGATGACCGCGACACCTTGTGGGTCCTACGCTGGGCTTACGAGGATGGCGTGGAAGGGACCAGCACGATGTGGCCCTTCAGCTACCTCGAAGAGATGGAACAAAAAGAGATCCGGAACTTCCTTTGGCAGAACGAGGTGGAGATTTAAGGACAGCGGGCGCGCTGCCGTCTTCCCGTCACCCACCTATAGGTACTTCCCGAGCTTCTTCTCGAATTCGGGAAAGTACTTCGAGATCACCGTCACATCGAAGCGACCGAGGATGGCCTCTTTGGGCTCCCGGTCTAGTAGGAAGCGAAATGCCGCCTTGAGGCATTCTTCCGGCTCCGAGTTGGGGCAAAGCCGGGCCTTCTGGTCAGCCGCCATGGTTACTCGGTGATGGGACTCTCCTCCCTTTTCCCGGACGGTCACCTCGAATTGCATGGGGTCGCCATTGTTGGTTCGCTGCACTTCGATCATCAGCCTCTTCCTTGATTAATAGCGGGAGAGAGCGTTTTCCAATTGACCAAACCCTGGTCATGCCTTGCCCACCCGAGCTGGGCAGACTAGTACCCATCTAAGGCATTGCCTATCCGTATCATGGATGGGACTAAACGAACCACCCGCGAGCCCCTACCCTGGCTTTTTGCGAGAGCCCACTTCATCAGCAACCTAGCCCAATCGGCCCGCCATGGTAAGTCCCTATAGGGGGCAAAGCCCCTCAGTAGCAGCAACCCGTCATTACGAGGAGCTGCGATGATAGCAGCGGCCCCCTTGGTCCTCGCCACTTCTTAGCCCGACTGCCGTCC
>CAYVMM010000165.1:0-3482 GCA_964452535.1 uncultured Gammaproteobacteria bacterium
ACCGGGTAGCCGCTGCGCGCGGCTACGAGGCCTTTGAGACCCCCACTGGCTGGAAGTTCTTCGGCAATCTCCTCGATGCCGGGCGCATCCAGCTCTGCGGAGAAGAGTCATTCGGCACCTCCAGTGACCATGTCCGTGAAAAGGACGGCCTGTGGGCGGTGCTTGCCTGGCTCTCTATCCTGGCTGAGCGGCGGATTTCAGTCGAATCGGTGGTCCGAGACCATTGGGTGCGCTACGGTCGAGACTTTTACACCCGCCATGACTACACGGGGTTAAGCCGAGAGCAAGGTGAACGTGTCCTAGAGACCTTGCGAGCCAAGTTGGCTCATTTACCGGGGACCGAGACTGAGGCCGGGCTCCAGATAAGGGATGCCGACGAATTTCGATACATCGACCCCATTGATGGCCATATTGCTGCCCAGCAGGGCATCAGGGTCGCCTTCGCTGACGGTTCTCGTACCGTCTACCGGCTTTCAGGAACCGGGACCCAAGGAGCTACTCTGCGCATATATCTGGAGAAATGGAAAGGGGATTCCCTATGTCACAATGACAGGCTCCAGGAAATGCTGGGGGATGTTGCCGAAGCCGCCCGGGAATTGGCCGAGGTGAGGGCGGTTACGGGCATGGATCGACCAACCTTGATGATCTAAGCACGTCCCTTTCGACCGGAGACTTGGACCTAGTGAAGGGGGAATAGTGACTGGCGGGGTGTTTGGAGGGCAGCATCCTTCAGGGTGGCTCACCCGTCACCGAGCCGGTTTGTGGGATCGTTTCGGGGCTTTTTTAGGCCGTCCCCGAACTTTCCCTCTCTAGCCTTCTGGATCAAACCCATGCTCAATGCCCTTGAGGTCGGCGCTGCCCTCATCGCGATCGTGATCGCCGCCGAGATCTTTACCAATGCGGTCGAGCACCTCGGGGAACGGCTCCGCATTGCGGAAGGGACCACGGGGTCCCTGTTCGCAGCCGTCGCTACGGCTCTTCCCGAAACCAGTGTCCCCCTAATTGCGCTCTTTGCTGGGACCGAAAACCAACAAGTCAACGAGGAAATCGGGGTGGGCGCGATTCTCGGCGCGCCCGTCATGCTGGCCACAATCGCCATGTTTTTGCTCACGGCCTTCTCTCTTACTCATCGAGGGAGCCAGGGGCACTTCACCCCTGAGCCAAGCGGATTCATCCGGGATCTGAATGTCTTCTTGGGGGCCTTCGGCCTAGCGAGTGCAGCCATGTTTATCCCTGTGAATTGGCCCGGTGTGCGGATCATGTTCTCGTTGGCCTTGGTATTGATCTATTTTGTCTATGTCCTGTATACGATGCGTGCGTCAGGGGCCTTGGTGGAAGAAGGGCACGGGACCGAGGCCTATAAGGGGCTGTTCTTGAATCGGGCAGGTCTGCCGGACCATTTGCTTGTCATCGGACTGCAATTGCTCCTCGGTCTGGGCTTGCTCGTGGGCGGCGCCAAATCCTTCGTGCATCAGGTGGAGGAGATCGCCCACTTCCTGGGGGTTTCGGCCTTGCTCTTGTCGCTCATCATTGTACCGGTGGCCACTGAGCTCCCTGAGAAGGTCAATTCCGTCCTTTGGATCCGCCGGCGCCAGGACACCTTGGCCTTTGGCAACGTTACGGGAGCCATGGTGTTCCAGGGGACCCTCCTACCCGCTTTGGGCATCCTACTCACCCCCTGGTCCCCTCGACCGGAAGTGCTTGTAGGCGCTCTGATTGCCCTAGCTGGAGGCGCTTGGCTCCGCTGGCGAATCAGCCAAGGCAGCCTCCGCTTGAAAGACCCCTTTTTGAATGGAGCACTCTATCTGGCTTATGTTATAGCCATGACGGCCGGTGTGAGGTATTTCCCTTCCTAATCGGATCCATGGTCCCGGCGAAGGGAGACAGCCGCTAGCCGTTCTCAATTCAAGTGCTTTCCACCTTGATCGTGGGAGGCTGTATCCAGGTCCCCCGGCAGTTAGGGCACTTCCCGGGCTTGGTAAGGCGGTCTCGATGGAAGGAGAAGTGACACTGGCGGCATCGGGCTGGAAAGATCACGATTCGATAAGGTTTATTACGAAGGCTTTTGCGTAGATGTTTGATCTCGTCCGCCATTTCTCGGCTCGTAAGCCCGAATGAACGGGCCAGATCTTCGATGTTGCTCGGATTCTCCAGCAGGAAGTCGATGAGATCCTTGCGATACAATTGGGCTTCCCCCGATTGGGCAGTGCGGTTGGGCCTCGACGAGGCTTTTGCCACGGATCGGGTTCCTTGGCTTACCCTTCCGCTGCCAAGGGGGCGATGTCCGTCGAGGAGGCTCGTTTTTACCGGAGGGCGATATGAGGAGCTATCGTAAGGAGCTTTGGTTCGAGGTCCCCACCCGCCGAGGGCTTGTGAACATCACACCCAATGTGGAAGAGACTTTGGCGGAAAGTGGCATTCAAGAGGGCTTCCTCCTCGCTAATGCGATGCACATTACCGCTTCTGTCTTTATCAACGACGACGAACCGGGCCTTCATCAGGATTATGATGACTGGCTGGAACGCCTTGCCCCCCATGAGCCGGTAGCCTCCTATCGCCATAATATTGGCGAGGACAATGCCGATGCCCATATGAAGCGAGAGATCATGGGGCGGCAGGTGGTGGTGGCGGTAACCGAAGGGCAGCTGGATTTTGGGCCGTGGGAGCAGATCTTTTATGGGGAGTTCGACGGCGGTCGCCCCAAGCGGGCCCTGATCAAGATCCTTGGTGAGTAAGCTGCCTTTGTCCAGGCCTGTCCAAGGCTTGTAATAGGGGGTTGAGGGGACAGAGCGGTAGCAATTTGCCTTCCTTGTCGGATCGCGGCTGCCAGGCCTTCTTGCAGTGGGCCCTGCCGCAGCTAGGCCTGTACTGGCCAGGCTTCCGGCGCGTCCACAAGCAGGTATGCAAACGGCTCAAGCGCCGATTGGCTGAGCTGGAGCTTCCCCATTTTCTGGCCTACCGGCGCCGCTTGGAAGAGGATCGCGAAGAGTGGCGGGAGCTGGATTTGCGGTGCCGTGTGACCATCTCCCGGTTTTACCGGGATCGGGCCGTCTTCATCGCCCTTGCCCGAGTGGTGCTCCCTCACTTAGCCCGCTCGGCAACTGCTACTGGCCAATCCATCTTGCGCGCCTGGAGCATTGGCTGCGCCTCCGGTGAAGAGGTCTACAGCCTTAGGCTGACTTGGCACGGGATGGACGAGGGGACGAAAGCTGGCCAGGCATTGTGGGTCTTGGGTACAGACATCGATCCGGTCTTGCTGGCTCGTGCCCAGCGGGCCTGCTATCCGGAAGGGAGCTTGCAAGAGCTGCCGCCCGAGTGGCGCCGACAGGCTTTTCGCAAGGGAGGGGCGCAGTGCTGCCTCCACCCTCGGTATCGGGAGGGAACCGAATTCCGGTGCCAGGATGTTCGCCAAAGCCAGTCCCAGGGTCCTTTCGATCTGATCCTTTGCCGCAACCTGGTCTTTACCTACTATCAACCGGAGC
>CAYVMM010000166.1:0-3432 GCA_964452535.1 uncultured Gammaproteobacteria bacterium
AATCTCGGCGGGCAGCTCCACCCTGTCGATGAGCCAGGCCAAAGGCTCGGCCAGGCGCCCGATGCCAGCGCGCAGCTTACGCAGATGGGCCTCCAGGTCACTACGGTTAGTGATGCGAAAGCCCAAGTGCGAGCGATAAGCGCTCAGGGGCTTGATCCAGAAAGGGTAGTCCAGCCTCTCTTCCAGCTGAGCGATTGCATCGTCAGCGAAGGGATCGAAAGCGGCAAAAGGAGGCACATGCTCCGGCACAGTTTGCCGATGGATACATCGGCTCCAGTATTTGTGGCTGCAGCGCAGCAGGTTTCCCAGGCAGGGGCCCGGAAGATCGTGCTCATTGGCCAACAGGGCGGATAGCTGCAAGGCCGGGAAGTCGATAAAGGTAGTAATGCCCGCCACCCAGTCTTTGTGCTCACACAGCCGCTGGCGAGCGCTCTCCAGGAGCGCGCCGATAGGGAACTGAGCGACACCCCGCATACAGTCCCGGGGAAGCAATTCATGAAAACGGTACTCCTGAGCTCGCGGCAGGCGCTTCAGCAGTCGGTGCTGGTATTCGCTCATGCCCACGATGAAAAGATCCCGTTTTCCTTCTGTCATGTCTGAGCGATGATCCCGTTACTTGGCTTTACGGAAAAGGATGCCAATCGATTCATCGTCCATTGGGAGGCAATCGCTCCCCTTCGTCAATGCAGAAAGCTTGGTAGCTTGGTAGTCAGACCTACTACTGCTATCTATCAGCCCAACCTGGACAAGGGGGCCTTGGTCACCGTCAATCGGCATGGCGAGATTGCCGTTAATCAGTGCTACGGTTAGCATAAGCCCCAACGTTGCTTTTCGGCTCAAGAGCCTGGGCCAGCCTTCGGTTGAAGGAGTCCCATGGGAATCCAGGAACTAGCCGCGATCGTCGTGACGCTAGCGGCCCTATTCGCTTTCCTGAACGTCCGCCTGATTGGCCTGCCCACCACCATTGGCGTCATGGCCATTGCCCTCGCCTTCTCCCTTATCCTGCTAATAGCGGGTCATTGGGGCGTACCTGGCATCATCGATTGGGCCCACCGCCTCCTCGTCGAGCTCGATTTCTCGGATACCGTCCTGGAAGGCATGCTCTCCTTTCTCCTCTTTGCCGGGGCCCTGTTCATCAACTTGGAGGACCTGGCGCGACAGAAATGGGTCATTATTGGATTGGCCAGCATTGGGGTAACGACCTCGATTCTGCTGGTGGGCACCGCCACCTGGTTCCTGTTCCAAGGCCTTGGCCACGAACTCGCCTTCATTCACTGTCTGCTATTCGGTGCCCTCATCTCCCCTACCGATCCCCTAGCTGTGCTCGGCATCCTCAAAACGGCCGGTGTTCCTCCCTCGCTGGAGACCAAGATTGTGGGGGAATCCTTGTTCAATGACGGCGTAGCGGTGGTGATTTTCCTGGTCCTGCTAGAAATGGCCACCCGCAGCAGCCATTGGGATGCGAGTGGGATCCTTATCCTTTTCGGCCAGGAGGTCCTAGGTGGGGCCCTGTTGGGCCTAATAGTGGGCGGGCTGGCCTACCGCATGCTGCGCGAGCTAGACGACTATCAAGTCGAGGTGCTCATCACGCTAGCGGTGGTACTCGGTGGCTACGCTCTCGCCCATGCCCTTTCCCTCTCCGGTCCCATTGCCATGGTGGTGGCCGGCCTACTGCTCGGCAACCATGGGCGGCTGATGGCCATGTCCGGACAGACCCGGAGCCACTTGGATACCTTCTGGGAACTGATGGACGAGATCCTGAACCTGGTTCTGTTCGTTCTGATCGGTCTGGAGGTGCTAGCCTTAAGCTTCAGCGGCCTTGATCTGGCGGCTGGTCTCATCCTGATCCCCATCGTATTGGCCGGGCGATTCCTCAGCGTCGGCTTGCCGGTGACCTTGCTGCGGCCACTGCGCGAATTCAGCCCAGGCGTGGTGCGCATCCTGACATGGGGCGGCCTTCGTGGTGGGATCTCCGTCGCCCTGGCCCTTTCCTTACCCAGTAGCGAGGCTCGGGCAGTGCTGCTACCAGCTACCTACGTGATTGTCCTGTTTAGCCTACTGGTTCAGGGTCTAACTGTTGGGCGGGTGGCACGACGGCTCAGTAAGAGTCAATAAGGGGATCCAGGCATTGCCCTTGCCAATCAGACGCAGCGCTTCCTCAGCCCAAGAAGGAGACCGTCTCGTCGCGGAATGGAGATGACCGGAGCCCAGCTATTTCTCCAGCTCCCTTCGTTTATGATCGAATTCCTCCTGATCGATCTCCCCACGGGCATAACGCTGTCTCAAAATCTCAAGCGCGCGGTCCGATCCTCTCCTCTGGCCGGAGCTGGCCCCTCTCTCGGCGGAGCCCTTACGAAGCAACCATCCGATCAGGACCACAAAGAGCACGATGACGACCAATCCCTCCAAGAGCATAAACAGCCCTCCCCACATATTGAATCCACCATGGCCCATCATCGGCTCCTACCCAAAGCGAGACAGGGTGGGCTGGTCCAGCGTCTTGTTGCTAAGGGAAACGCCAATCCAGTCACCGGAATGGGCCCCATAACAGGGGAAAGGCGACTGTAGGAGTGCCCGAAGAGCGGGGTTGCCCGGAGCGGACCCCCTGTTGCCGGACCGCTGCCCTATGGCAAAACGTCTATTCCCCTTATTAGGAGGGACCATACTGGGCTTGCTGTGCCATTTTTTCAGCTCCCGCACTCGATTAGCCGTACTGGGCGGGATAGCAAACAGATTGCATCGGCTTCGCGCCGTACATTCTCAGCACCCATTGATCCGAATACCAGCAGGAACCGGGATTCGCCGCTGCTGCGATAAGCAAGGCAATGATCATCCACGCCTGGCCGCCAAGCATCCACCCGGCCCAGCCGAAAAGGGTCACCAATCCAGCCAATAATAGGAAGCGCTTAATCATATTAGGCATTTCTAATGCTACTTCGCCAGGAATGCGGCCCTATCCTTTAGATCGCACGCCAGGCTGGGGGTTCGCAAGCCGATGAGTCGGCTTGCGAGGAGGACGCGGGCATTTCTCGCAGGCAGCCCTTGCCCCATTATCGGACCGGAAGGGGACCCATCGATGCCGGAACGACGCACGGCCGCCACCTGTTGCTGACCCTCACATCCCAGTGCAGCTTGGCCAATGTTTGGAAAGGTTCTAACTGCTGCCGAGACAGCTCAGCGTATTAGGGAGATTACGCCGCCAGCCACGAGTAATAAGATGGCGGCTAAGGCCAACGGCGGCACCCAGGCAGGCGCGAGGACAGGTCCTGGAAGGGCGCCCGTCCGGCGAATGCGCCACAGGGCCAAGTTGACAGCGGCGAATACGGCCAGGATAAGCACACTGGTCATCCCTGCTAGCCCGGCCACCGGGAAGGCCAAGGCCAACCCCAGCACCAGGAGGGTAACGAGGGCGGTAGCCGGTAGCGGGGTCTG
>CAYVMM010000167.1:0-3402 GCA_964452535.1 uncultured Gammaproteobacteria bacterium
CCGTCGCCTTGCTGAGCTGGGGACCTACCCGGGGAATGCCGACGAGGCCGTACGCCAGCTGTTCGCCGAGCCCGGCGCCTTCGATGAATGGGCGCGCTCCTGGCGCCAGCGCCTAGCCGTCGAGGACCGCGACGACGCTGCGCGCCGCGAGGCCATGCGGGCGGTCAATCCGGCCTATATCCCGCGCAACCATCGCGTGGAGCAGGCCATCGCCGCCGCTGTCGATCACGGCGACCTCCGGCCCGTGGACGACCTGCTCATCGTCCTCGCCAACCCCTGCGCCGATCACCCCGACCGGGCACATCTCGCCCAGCCACCCCAACCGGAGGAAGCGGTTCAGCGCACATTCTGTGGGACCTAACCCCCCCTGGCTTGGGGGCGGAAGCCCAGGGCGGTGAGCCGTTAGGGCGGCCTAATGGGGGGGTCGTACCCCCAAGGGCGCTGTCGATTTCCGTTCATCCGGCCTACTGCTGCCGACCCTGCTCGCTCCCATCCCAGGTATGGTCCGGCGAGATGCAGTCATCGATGTACCACACCCGACATCCCATGGCATCGGACTCGAAATCGGGCCTGCCCGGATTGGCGTTGGCTGGATTGCCCCTACCCGGGTTACCCCGGTCCGGATTGACCAGGGCGCATTTCCCTTCTCCCATTACATCCGAGACAGAGTGGGGTCGACGTAGGCATGCCTTGGCTATCAAGCGGGTAGTCGCCTCATGATGTAGGATGCTTTGACAAGAGCCGAAGCGATAGAGAGGGGGATAGCGGGTTCCACCTCTCGCTGTTGTTGACCAGCGGCCGCTTGGGCCAGAAGCCGGAGGATACAGAGCAATGGTGCACTCGGGGGGCAGGAACGACCGGACCCCTAACCCGTATATGGGACGGACACTCGGATTGGGTGCCCTTGTCTTGGCAGTGGGGACCTTCCTTTACATGCCAGTTGTGATTTGCCTCTTATTCGGTGGCGTGGTCTTCGGCGTCTTTCTAAATGTGGCTAGCCAAAACCTAGCCCAATGGGGCCGGGTCCCCAGGCGGGCAGCTTTGATGCTGATTGTGGCTGGGACCTTGATGTTGATTGGGGCTCTGCTGTTAGTCACGGTTCCTGGGGTGATTGACCAGCTTCAGGAGCTGCTCCGGAACCTTCCAAGCTATCTTCGCCAGGACATTAAGAAACTGCGGGGTATTGACACGGATTCGGCGGTGTTTAATGAGCTCGCGGATCAGCTGGCGCGAGCCGCTAACCAGCTTCCGGAGGACCTGATAGGTCGGGGGATGCAGTTATTTTCTAGGGCGGCTGGTATCCTATCGAATACCTTGGGCGCCCTTGCGGTACTTTTAACGGTATTTGTCGTGGCCGTCTACCTGGCTTTGGAGCCGGAAATGTACGTGCGAGGGGTCCTTTTTCTGCTTCCGGATCACTGGCATGCCTCGGCCCGGCGAATCATGACGGATACTTCTCGGGCACTCGCTTGGTGGTTCTTGGGGCAGCTCTTTTCCGTCTTTCTCCTATTCATAGTGACTTCCCTCGGGCTTTGGCTGATTGGCGTCCCCTTCGCCCTGATGTTTGGTGTCTTTACCGGTTTGATGACTTTTATCCCCAACGTGGGACCGGTGATCGCCGCTGTACCGACCCTGCTTGTGGCCCTGACCCAGGGGGTTCCGGAGACCGGTGCCACGCTGGTCCTGCTCATTGTGCTCCAAAACCTGGAGGGGCTATTCATCACACCCAGCATCCATCGACGCATCATCCATATGCCGCCTGCGCTGGTTTTGGCCAGCATGCTTATCCTGGGCCAGCTGGTCGGGGTAATCGGGATGTTCATTGCCATGCCTTTGGTGGTGGTCATTTTGACCATGGCCCAAGGTATAAAGACCGAATGGCAAGTCGTGGAAGGTCTCGCAAGCGAGCCCAATGAAGTGAAGGAGTGGTGAAAGGAAGCATCAGTGGAGATTGTCCTGTTAAGGCACGGCATGCCCAAAATTCAAAAAGCCGCTCGGCCAAGCGCGGCGGAGTTGGCCGCCTGGGTGAGCGAGTACAATGCCGCGGGCATCGACCTCGATTATCCGCCTCCCGACCATGTTATCGAGCAGGCGAGGGAATGCGCTTTCGTGATCTGCAGCGATCTCCCCCGTTCAAAGGAATCGGCCCACGCCCTAGGTGTTGGTGGCGTTAGCGCGTGCGATTCCCTGTTCCGGGAGGTGCGCATGCCCTACGCCACTTGGCGTTCCCCCCGATTGCCATTGGAGATATGGGCTGTGCTTTTCCAGCTCATGTGGGTGCTCGGGTACTCAGCGAATGGGGAATCATTTAGCGCAGGGAGGAAACGGGCCCGTCATTGTGCCGAGCGCTTGGCGGAGTTGGCGGCCGAGCATGGCACGGTATTGTTTGTGGGCCATGGCTCGCTGAACTGGTTTATCGCACGGTGGCTTAAGGCCCGCGGTTGGTCCGGGCCGAAAAAGTCGCCTCGACGATACTGGGAGTTGGGGATTTACCGCTACGAAGGAGCTTAATAGGGAGGTTCGAGTAAGTTTCGCCCGGCGCACGCCATTTACGGCGTCGAGTAGTATTGCGTCCGGTCATTTGGATCGTAGCCCACCATAACACCCGGGTAATAGAACAGCTCGTCCCCGCCGAGTTGGAGATGAACCTTCATGACCGCCATGAAGGTCTGGCAGGGACCACCGCGCAGATGAGTGTGGAGGGTGGTGGCCAGATTCATCGCAATGATGTTGTGCCCGCGGCCGGCCCCGCCCCTAGCATAGACGAGGCCATTCACATATTCGTGCTTGCTTCCGTTGATTTTTCCTTTTCGAGATAGTCCGCTGCCGTGACGCCCTGCTGCCACTGGGCTGCCGATGGGCTATGGCCTGGCGGGCCTAGATTTCTTGGAAGTTCGCTCGATGCCGCACCAGGTTGCCGTTGCGGTAGTCGGCGAAGGCCTGCTCGATCTCGGCATGGGTATTCATGACGAAAGGCCCCTGCTGGACGATGGACTCGCCGAGGGGTTGACCGGCCACCAGCAGGAAGCGTGCGCCCTCCTTGCCGGCGGTCATTGCGACTTCCCCCGGTTTGCTCAGTACCGCCAGGCTGATCTCAGCTAGCTCGTTCTCTCCGACGCGAGCCGAGCCCTCGAACAGGAAGGCAAAGGCGGTATGGTTGGCCGGTGGCTCGTGCCGGAAATCAGCGCTAGGCTCCAAGTGCACGTCCAGGTAGGTGACCCGGGTATGGGGATCAGCGATAGGGCCCTCGGTGCCGTCAAAGACCCCTGCCAGGACTCGCACTGTGCCGCCGGTACGAGCCACCTCCGGCACCGACTCGGGCCGGATCTCCTGGTACTCGGGAGCGGCTCTCTTCTCCGCTGCCGGCAGGTTGATCCACAGCTGAAAGCCGCGCATGAGGCC
>CAYVMM010000168.1:0-3386 GCA_964452535.1 uncultured Gammaproteobacteria bacterium
GCGGGGCATCTTGGGGGTCCCGAAGACGTTGGGATCCAGCCGACGCTTATCGGGCAGGGCCACGAAGACGCCGCCCCCTTGCTGGGTGACTCGGGTCGTGATGGGCCCACCCAAAAGTCCCAAGGGGCTTTGCTCCCCTTTATGGGCCTTTAAGTAGCCATCGTAAGGAGCCATTGCTTGCAGCTTCTGGATTTTGGCCTTCTTGCCTTGAGGCTTGGCCGCATTCGGCTGGTCATGCACAGTCTTGGCGCAGCCTGCCGCGAGGATTGCTGCCCCGACCGCGCTGAGGAAGGGGCTCAATGGGCGGCTTAAGCTTGCTACAGGCGAGCTTGGAGATAATCTTGTCATGAATCCTCTTCCTCGTATCTAAAGTGACTTAGTCGCCCTTCTCTAAAGTAGAGTACGTGCCGTTCCCGGCGTCGGTTTCGGGTCCCTCTTGCTAAGAGAGTGCACGTTTTGCCGGGGTGCGGCGGCCCGCTAACGGGTGAGAAGCGACTGGGAGGTTCCCCGAAGGGCGGGGTCCCCTGGAGCGGATCACCCGTTAGCGGGCCAGCTCCGGTGACTTGATCGATGAATCCGTACCTGCCACAGGCCCGTAAAGAGCAATAGCCCGATGGCGTTGCGCGTCCGTTTCCGTTTAGCAGATAACAGGTCGACCATCACTGGAGGTGGAAGGCAATGAGCGATTTCCCTATCCATACCCCCGAATCCGCCCCGGCCGAGGCCGGCGACTTCCTGCGAGAGCTGGCGAAGGGTTACGGCTTCATCCCCAACCTTGCTGGGATCATGGCGACTGCACCGGCCCTCATGCGGGGCTATTTTCAGCTCAATCAGCTGTTCGAGCAGACCAGTCTGTCCGCCCCGGAGCGGCAGGTCGTGCTGCTCGCTGCTAGCTATACCAATACCTGCGACTACTGCATGGCGGCGCATACCACTTTGGCCAAGATGGCTGGTGTGCCCCAAGGGTCGATCGATGCTCTGCGCGCCGGTCAGCCTCTCCCGGATGAGCGCTTGGAGGCCCTGCGCCGGTTTACCCAGGCCGTGGTGGAAAGGCGTGGTCACATGCCCGAAGCGGATCTGCAGGCCTTCTACGACGCCGGCTTCACGGCTCAGAACGTGCTTGAGGTGGTCCTTGGCGTGGGCATGAAGACCCTGTCCAACTACACTAATCATCTCGCTGGCACGCCTCTGGACAGTGCCTTTGCAGACAAGGAATGGCGTCCGCCGGCGTGACCTCAGTAACCGCTAATCTACCCGCAATGGGAGAGATCGTATGAGGCAACGACCTTTGTCTTGGCTGCTTGCAGCTATGCGAGCCAATTGGATTCCGGCTTTTGGTCTAGCCTTCCTGGCGGCGGTGCTGGTGTTGCCACAGCCGGCCGAGGCCGATACCCGGATCTTCCCCAAAGGCCACCTCTTCGAGCCCCTTCTGGCCGATCCCCAGCGCCCGCGCTTCTTCTCGGGCTTGACCGAGCTCAACATGGGGTCGGTGGACAATGCCGTCGCCCCGGTCGGTTTCGGGGGGCGATTTGGGCTCCTGCGTTGGCCGGGCGAGGGGCCCCGGGCGGGCGATTGGCAATTGGGGGTCTCAGCCGCGGTTTTTTCCCAATTCGTGGTCGACGAGGAATCCGGCCCCCAGCTCAATACCGACCTGATCCTTAGCCTGCCCCTGACTTACCGCTCGGGTCCCTTATCCGCGCGATTCCGAGCCTATCACCAGAGCTCGCATCTGGGCGATGAAACGCAAGAGCAAGGTCGGACTCGGATCAACTTCAGCTTCGAGGCCCTGGAAGCCCTGATGGGCTGGGATTTCGGTCCCTTTCGGGCCTACGCCGGGGGCGAGGTCCTGCTGGCGCGCGAGCCGACTAACCGGGACCGGGGAATGGTTCATACGGGGGCCCGGTATCGAGCCCAAAGCCCTCTCGCTCGAATGCGCCAAGCCATTAGGCTCTATCCGGTCGCCGGGGTTGACCTGAAATTTCGGCAGGACCACAACTGGGAGCCCGCCGTGAGCGCCAACGCCGGGATCCAGTTCCATCGAGGCCTCCCCCAGGAGGGAGGTAGCCGGCATTTCGCTATCTTGGCCCTATGGCATACTGGCCCCTCGCCATTTGGCCAGTTTTTCCGGGAAGATGCGAATTTCTGGGGAATGACCATGGAATTTACCTTGTAGAGCAGACGCCCGACAGTGCTCAGGGGCTTGAGCGAAAAGCCTTGTCCTCGTCCTTGGACAGACCCTGAAAAACCACATCGAGTACCGTTTCCGTATGATTGCTTAAATTAAATCCGCTTGGATCGCGTAGAAAATCGTAATGCAGCCCAGACATGAAGGTCTGGACAATGCGTGCGGCCAATGCCGGAGAGAGAGAAGGGCGTAAGGCTTGGCGATTGGCCGGGCGTGCGAAATACTCCTCTAACGCAGCCAATAGCCTTTCCCGCGTCTCCGTGTACCGTTGCAGCGAAGGTGCCATCTCCGGAGCACGCTCGCAGCGGTGGTGGAGGATCGTGTAGACCCGCTGATACTGTGGATCCGTGGTCAGTTTGACCAACGCAAGCGAGCAAAGGCGCCGCAAGGCCTCAAAGGGGCGCTCTTCCGATGCCTCTGGCAATCCCATGATCAGCTCAATCAGGGGCATTTGAACTCGAGCGAGCATGGCATCGAAAAGCTCGGTCTTGCTGCTGAAGTGCCAGTAGATCGCACCGCGCGTCACGTTGGCCGCCCGTGCGATCTCATCCAATGTTGCCCGTGCCACCCCGCGTTGAAGAAAGATCTGTTCCGCCGCGTCAAGAATCCCCTCGCGTGTGGCCTCAGCCTCTGACTTGGTCTTCTTTGCTGCCATGGGCCCTCCGTCCCGATCTCTAGGGAATCCCTATTCTAGTGTGCTATTTACATACATACATGTTTGTTTGTATTTTCGCTAGTTTATCCGAAGGCACGAGCTCCAACCGATCGGTCCCCATCTGGGCCAATCTGCCGCATTGACGGAGTCACAAATGGCGAAACGGAAGCCGAGACGCTGGCTCATGGTAGCCATTGTGGCCAGCTCGCTCATCGGCTGCGGTCAAAGCGGCTCGAATGATAGTGAGGCCTCGCAACAAAAGCGCCCTCCCGTCGAGGTCGGTGTTGTCACACTCGAGGCGCAGCGGGTGGAGCTGTTCACGCAATTGCCTGGCCGCACCTCAGCCTATCGGGTGGCGGAGGTGCGGCCTCAGGTTACCGGTATCCTCGAAGAGCGGCGCTTCAAGCAGGGCACACAGGTCAATGCCGGTCAAGTCCTGTACCGGATCGACCCGCGCCCCTACCGCGCTGCTGTGAGTCGGGCCGAGGCCGATCTAGCCCAAGCCCGTGCGGCGGTGACCTCGGTACGTCAGCGGGAGCGACGTTT
>CAYVMM010000169.1:0-3373 GCA_964452535.1 uncultured Gammaproteobacteria bacterium
CCGTTTCTCAAGCCCCTCTTTATGCCGATTGGCCATAATGCCTTCCTCCTCCTTGAGGAGCGATTGCCCCCATACCTTGCGATAGATCGTATAAGGTACCCCGAAAACCTCAGCGATGGATCGCAATGCGTATTTGGTCTCTTCGATTAAGGAGGGAACGTTAGCTAACAAGCAGACCCAAAACGACATGGGATAGGCGTATCGAGCTCGATAACCCCAATCGTGCTCAACGATGGGACCCCATAGGGCCACGGCACCATGGATCTTAAGGGCTTTTACCCGATGCATGTTGGGATGGGCGAGGATTGAGGAAACTTTCCAGACCGGTTCCTTCCCGGCATAAATGCCTGGACCCGATCCCACTGTGCAAGGTCGCTTAATGCCGATCATCGGCTCCCCAGCGGGCCAAGATTCGTAGAATACAGAAGCTCTTAGCTCTAGGGTGCCGTCTTCCTTAGCTCGGATGGCCCATTCTCTGTAGCCGATCACATGACCATCCGCTCTTCCCGGCATGGTGGCCCGCGCGTAAGCTCGTTCGGCCTCGCTCGGTAGCCCCCAATCCGGTTCTTCACGCACCATTGTCGCTTCTGCTTCTTCTCTCGGGGATTCTTCCATCATGAGGCCGTTTCCTCCTCGGGCCTTTCCCGTCCTATTTGGTTTCCGTGCGTTTCCCTCGACCACGCACTTGAGGCGCTTAATAAGCCCTATTATACCCTTTCCTTTGTAGGAGGATTGATATGGGTCCAATCGCTGATAGGCCCCCCAATCCTGTCTGAGGCATTTCCCCAAGCGGAGCTCGAAGCGATGAGCCGCGCCTGCTCGCTCTCCGCGCGGCGTACCGGCAGCAAGATCCCGGGCTGTCGCATAAGGGGCATCGCCCGCTCGACGCGCTATGCTCATCGGACAGCTGCACAAATGCCGGCATCGGATGGGAAGGGTCGCAGTCGGCCACCGGTGACTAGTGATGAGAGGCTGGTGGGCTCCATGGGCGAGATCTTGGCCGAGTCCGAGGATTCCGGGAGGTTATCGGAAATTGTGGGCTGGATGAGATGCCCTTGCCCGAGCAGGCAGCCTCGATGCATGGCCCCCTGAGCCAGCGAGCGCTTTTACCAGGATACCAAAGGCGAGCTGAGTCTCGACGACGATAAAGGCCGGCTGGGCAGCCGGCCTTTATCGCCATGTAGCCCTGGTGATGCTGGTCCACAGCTTCCTGGCGCTGCCGTGAAGCTTCGGGCCAAGCGTTCAGCGCCCGCCACCGGCGGAGACTTCGAGTTAGACGTGCCCACGTCATTTGCTGCGTTTATCGGCTAGCGGTTGAGTTTACGGGCAGCGATGGAAAGCTGCAGCTCAGCCGTTTAGATGCGCTAGCACTCTTGGGGAAAGTCTTACATACCAACTCGGAGCGAAGTCGTACCCGGGACGTGTGAAGGAAGTTGCATGAAAGTCCTTGAGACGACATGGGATTTAACAAACACGCTGCGCAGCTACACCCTTGCGCGCAAGTACCAATGTAAAGGAATCAAACCCAATCACTTCCGGAGTCTCGCATCCTGCTGCACGGCACCATGCCTCGATTTCACGCAGCGTGTAGCTTTGCCCCTCAGTCGTATAGAATAGCATCGTCGTCGCGAAGAAGACGGCATTTTCAGGATTACGGCCTTGCTCGTCGATGAACATATCCTTGAACAGGAGCCAGCCATCGGGCCGTAGTGCCTCCTCGGCCAAGCGCCTGATCAGGGCGGCGTTGGCTACGCTTGACTCACCATGGAGGATATTGGACAGAAATACGGCATCATAAGGCCCACCGAAGGTATCGGTATGGAAGTTGCCGGCCCGGTACTCGAAGTGCTCCCCGTAATGACCACGCGTCAATTCGATAACGATTGGGAAATCGAACAGCGTCACCTGCAGCCCTCTTTCGACAAAGGCCTCTGCATATCGTCCATGGCCTCCTCCCACATCGAGGATCTGCCCTCCCGTAGGAAGCCGTGCTGCAATCCAGTCCGCTACCGCTTCCGCTGAGGTGGCACTGCGCCGGTGGAGCATGGCCAGAAATTCGCGGGTCGCTTCTCGATCTTCTGGCCGAATTCCGCCCCATGTAGCCTTCGATTTCCCCCTCTGATCACGCACTGGTCCTCCATGTCGCAGCACCTCGGGCAACTGCGCCCAGTCCGTGAAGAACTCAAAATGGCGGCTACTCGGGAGCTCGTCGTGCTCATGTAAACGTCGGGCCGTCTCGGACATCTGCCAACAGTAGCCATCCCCCTCGAGCAATCCGGCATGGGCGAGCGCATGCGCTGTCAGGCGCAACGCTCGCGTATCCCCGGGCAATTCGGCGAGGTCAGTTGCCCCTGGCCGGCGTGCGAGCTCGTCCCACAGCCCAAGCTCACGCCATGCCGCGGCGATGGCTACTAACTTGGCGCCTCGTACCAAATCGTCGAAATCGGCCTCGGTTCGGACTTTCATGTCGCAATCCTCCGAATCCAAAGGGCACAGTGCTTGCCTTTTAGCGGGTATGGAGGGTGCCCTCCGGCTGGAAGGCGCGGAAGACGAAGGCAAAAACCACCTTCCGGCCGTTGACGGTACGCTCGAAGGCCAGCCCACTGTTGCAAAGGGGGCAGAAGGTCACAGTTACCGGGACGCCGCCCACCCGATCATTAACGATCTCGTGCCACATCAGCACCGACAGCGGATAGGCACGGGCATCGCCGTGAACGGTCAGGGCAAGCACCGGTGACCGAGAGGCGAGGTCCGCCTCAGCCACAGGCACGAACGCGGGCTCATCGATGGCGGGGATGCCGTCCTTACCCGGCCCACTGGCAACGAACTCGGACAGAGGCACAGCGTGCTGAGAGAAATCGGTCCGGGGCCATCGATCCCGCCAGTCTTGGGTCCCCGCCGAGGCCCAATCGGCAGGCCACCCCAGGAGAGCAATCATGCCCAACAAGGCAATCGGCAGGGTACGGCGCAGGCGCATGGCCAACCTCCGGAAATCGGATTCGTTTCCCGATATACTGAAGCACTGAACCATCGGATTCGTATCGAAGGACGCAAACTTCCGGAGGGAAGCACTGTCTGGTCAATGCCGCCTTCAGCCCATACATCGAGTGCCAATGCCATCCACGTGCCTAACATCTAGGCGGACACACCCACCGAGTAGGGCGAGATCGGAACGATCTGACCACTCCACCGCCGGAATAATGGCTGCCACTACCACATTGCCTCTATTACTGGTGGGCTGCAGCGCCGCTCTCCCCATCCGCACCGAGGCACCCGACCCGAGCGCGGCCTGCGAAGCCTTGTTCGCCCGGGTGGACAAGGCCGTCACCGAAGCTAACGTGCGCGACGCCGGCGCAGCGCGCGTTGAAGGCTT
>CAYVMM010000170.1:0-3365 GCA_964452535.1 uncultured Gammaproteobacteria bacterium
TGGCGTCGTTGGACCGCTGTGGCCCTGGGGGTGCTGGTCGCCCAAATCGCTTTGGGGGGCTGGACCAGTGCCAACTATGCAGCCTTGGCCTGCCCGGATTTCCCCACCTGCCAAGGGCAGTGGTGGCCGCCCATGGATTTCGAGGAGGCCTTTGTCCTTTGGCGGGAAACCGGCGTCGACTACGAGGGGGGCATCCTTAGTGCGGCCGCTCGAACGGCGATCCACTGGAGCCATCGCATGGGGGCCCTAGTTACCCTGCTGGTGATTGCGCCCTTGCTATTGGCCTTGCTGCGTAAGCGGCCAATGCCTCAGATACCAAAGGTGGCAGGGGTAGCGGGCCTTCTTTTGGTGGCTCAGCTGGGACTGGGGATTGCCAATAGCCTGCTGGGGCTGCCCTTATTCCTAGCGGCGGCCCATAATGCCTTTGCGGCCCTGCTACTGCTTTCCTTGGTTGCTCTGTATCACACCCTGCGGCCTCACCCGGACCGTGTTGGGGGAAAGGCTAGCAACCTTCAAGCACAACGCTGAGAGTTCGATATGGAACAGAGGATGGCTAAGCTCTTGACGGCTCCCCAGCGCTTCAACTGGCGAGCCTACTACGAGCTCTGCAAGCCCCGGGTGGTAGCCTTGATCGTATTCACCGCCCTGGTGGGCATGCTGTTATCCACCCCCGGCATGGTACCTCTGGATGCCTTCCTTTTCGGGGCACTGGGAATCGGGCTTTCGGCGGCCTCAGCCGCTGCCATCAATCATGTGGTGGACGAGAAGGTGGATGCGGTCATGGCCCGTACTCGGAGGCGGCCATTGCCAACGGGCCACATCAATCGGCCTTTGGCCTTGGGCTTTGCCTTCGTCCTGGGCCTAATCGGCATGGCCATCCTAGTGTGGCTGGTTAATCCGCTGACAGCATGGCTTACCTTCGCCTCCCTCGTAGGCTATGCGGTCATCTATACCGTATTCCTCAAGCGGGCGACTCCCCAGAATATCGTCATTGGCGGGGCCTCCGGGGCAGCACCCCCGGTGCTGGGCTGGACAGCGATCACGGGAGAGCTCCATCCCCACGCCCTGCTCCTGTTCTTGATCATCTTTACCTGGACCCCCCCTCATTTCTGGGCCTTGGCGATCGCGCGCTATCGCGATTACGCCAAAGCCAACATCCCCATGCTTCCCGTGACTCACAGCCTTGCGCTGACCCGGCTGCATCTCCTGTTGTATACGATCCTGCTTTTCCTGGTTACCTTGCTCCCCTTTGCTACCGGCATGAGCGGCTGGCCGTATCTGGCAGGGGCCGTGGTCCTGGGAGGCATCTTCATCGCTTATGCCCTTCGGCTCTATCGCACGGGGGATCAGGGCCCCCTCGCCATGCGGACCTTCGGCTACTCGAATCTCTACCTAATCGCGCTGTTCGCCTTCCTTTTTATTGACCATTATCTTCCTCCCGTGCGCTTCCTGCTCGAATAGCGAATGGTGGACCCGGACGGGGGGCTGTTTAGACCCGCCTATACCTTTGGTAGTACTCGGCAACACGGTCCACCTCCTCCTGGGAGCCAATCACCACGGGCACCCGTTGATGCAAGGTTTCCGGCCGGATATCAAGCATCCGACGCTCGCCGTCGGTACAGCCGCCGCCGGCCTGCTCGGCAAGGAAGGCCATCGGATTGGCCTCATAGAGGAGGCGTAGCTTGCCAGGCTCTTCCGGCTTCTTAAGGTCGCGTGGATAAAGAAAGACGCCTCCCCGGGTGAGGATCCGGTGGAAATCGGCCACCATGGAGCCGACCCATCGCATATTGTAATCCTTGGCCAATGGGCCGTCCTTCCCCTGCTCGCAGTCTTGAATGTACTGGTAAACGGGAGCTTCCCAGAAGCGGCGCTTGCTGGCGTTGATGGCGTATTCGGAGGTCTGATGCGGAATCCGCAAGTCGCGATCGGCCAGAAGGAATTCCCCCAGGTAGGGATCCAGGGTGAAAGCGTGGACCCCGGCCCCGGTGGTATATACCAGCATGGTCGAGGAGCCATAGATCGCATAGCCTGCCGCCACTTGCTGTCTTCCCGCCTGGAGGAAATCCTCGGGGGCAGGATCCCTGCCCGGCTCGGGGGCCCTTAGAACCGAAAAGATGGTGCCGATACTGATATTGACATCGATATTGCTGGAGCCATCAAGGGGATCGAAGAGGAGCAGATAGTCCCCGCGGGGGGACTCGGTCCGCAAGGTATAGGGGACTTCCATCTCCTCGGAGGCCATACCGGCCAAATGACCCACGGGGTCCAGGGCTTCGAGGACTAGGTTGTTGGCGGCAACATCGAGCTTCTGCTGGTCTTCTCCCTGGGTATTGATGGAATGGGCTCCTCCGCGAATATCCGTGATGCCGGCGCGGTTCACAGCGCTGGAGATGGCTCGGATTGCGGTGGTCAGATCGCTCATAAGGCGAGTGAATTCACCAGTGGCTTGATGATAGCGGCGTTCTTCCTCAAGCAGGAAATGGGTTAGTGTCGTACTGATTTGCATAGCAACCTCGACCGGTTCCAGTGACTTGATTTGTGCTCCCCTGAATAACTGGAAGAAGCCTGCGGTGTTGAACGGAGCCCATGGGCCCCGGGGCCGGTATCGGCCTCCGTTCAGGGGACAGGGATTGGTCTCGGACTTTGTGACCGGCTCCAATTCGGCACCGACCAGTTCTTTTCGGAGGTGGTTCGATCCGGGGGATCTCCCGTGATCAGGGTAGCTGTGCTGCGGTCTTTCAGAAACACCCGGACAGCCTTGCAGAGGAGCTGAGCCTCTTCGAAGCCCATTCCCGCAAAGGGCGTGTCCAGAAGCAGGAGGGGGCACTCAGCGGCCAGGGCGCCGGCCAGGGCGACCCGACGCCGCTGGCCGGGGGAAAGTGCGCTGGGATCGCGCTGCGCTAGGTCTTGGCATTGGATGACCCGTTCCGCCTCCCGAGCGGCTTCCTCGCTTTGGGCGTTGAAGCGGATGTCTTCCCCGACGGGGGAAGCAATGAGCTGGTAATCCGGATTCTGGAACAACATAGCTACCTTGTCCGGGGCAGGGGATGCGCCATCCAGAAGGATCGAACCCTCCTCCGGAGCCAGGAGACCCGCCGCCAAGTACAGGATCCGGGTCTTCCCCGATCCGGAGGGCCCCGTCAGCCAACCGATCTTCCCAGGGGCTAGCTCGAGCTGCACCTCGGTTAAGGGACCGAATCGTACCCCGGCTAACCGAAGGCGGCTCACGAGCCGCCTCGGGTCGTCGAGGCGGCCAGTGCCGTCACCGGTTGCCGCGGTGCACAATCGCGACGTCCGTCTCGAGGTCCGAAACGCGCTCGAACGTCGGCGGTGCGAGGAACCGCGACGCCGCCGACCGGTCCGTG
>CAYVMM010000171.1:0-3348 GCA_964452535.1 uncultured Gammaproteobacteria bacterium
CCGATGGCGCCTCCACCTGCGCGTCGCGGGCCAACGGTTCGGCCTAGGCCAAGAATTCACCGAAACCGAGATCCGGCTGGAGCAGCGGATCCGGCTTGGTCGCAATCACGCGCTGTGGTTCTCGGTGGCCGGGCGTTCGCAGTTCGGGACCTTTTGGAGTGAGGGTCAGCTGGCATGGGCCTGGTATCTGTAAGGCGGTTACCCACTCTGGTAGTTGCCTTTTGTCTCCTGCCGTTGCTGGGTTGCGGTCATCTCTTCCTACTGCCAGGAGGTGAGGCAACCCTCACCCCCCATGCCTTCGAGCTAACCTATCGGGATGTGCACATCGACGATGGCCGCGGGCCCCGGTTACATGGCTGGTATTTGCCAGCGGGAAACGATGGGGTGACAGGGACGGTGCTTTTCCTGCACGGCAATGCGGGGAATATCAGCAACCACCTGTTGAGCGTCGCCTGGCTTCCCGGACGCGGCTTCAATGTCCTTTTGATCGACTACCGCGGCTACGGCGCTTCCCAAGGTCAGGCCAGCTTGCCCGGTGTTGCCGTCGACGTCCGGCGCGCCTTGACCTATCTAGCCAAACGCGAAGGCGAGGGGGTGCCCCTTGCTGTGTTCGGGCAAAGCTTGGGTGGCGGTCTGGCCCCCTACGCTGTGGCCGGCTCTGCGCAGCGGGAACGGGTCCGTGCAGTGGTCCTAGACAGTGCTTTTAGTGGCTTTCGTCGGATTGCTCGCGAAAAGCTGGACGCCTTCTGGCTTACTTGGCCCTTCCAAGTTCCGTTGTCGTGGACTGTTACCGATGATTACAGTGCCATTCGCTACATTGCCGACTTGCATCCTATCCCCGTGCTAATTATCCATGGCGAGGCCGACCGCGTGGTTCCCGTTGAACATGCCCGGACCCTGTATGCCCATGCGCAAGGACCCAAGAGCCTGTGGCTGGTTCCCGGGGCGGGGCATATCCAGAGCCTCTGGAGCTCCAGCCTGCGCAAGCGCCTAGCCGAGCATCTACGGGACAAGCTGGGCGGTGGCTGAACCCATTAGGGATGCAACCAAAGCTCATAAGGCGCTTGCAAATGGAATCCGTTCTCCCGGACAATCATCGGGATCCGGACCAACCGATCCTGGGGATACTACCGTAATCCGACTCGCTTCTACCAATAAAGGGAATGCCCCATGTGGAAGAAGACGGCCCTAGTTACTGCTCTCCTTGCCTTGCCCCTGTCCTCTGCTATGGCCAGAGATAGCACTGGCTGCGGTGTAGGTACCATCCTCTTCGATGGGAACCGAGGCGTTGCGCCTCAGGTCTTGGCGGTGACCACGAATGGCTCCTTTGGGAACCAGACCTTCGGGATTTCCTCGGGCACCTTGGGCTGTGACCAGGATGGTGTGGTTACCCATGAGGCGGCCTTAAGCGAATTTGTTGCGGCCAATATGGAGGACCTGGCGAGTGATATGGCCGCTGGTGGCGGCGAAACCCTGGCCTCTTTGGCAGACTTGATGGGGGTCCCTAAAAAGGAGCGTCTGGTCCTTTACAGCACCGTTCAGAAGCAGTTTGGCCGGATCTACGATGCCGAGGACGTCACCGCGGGCGAGGTGATTGACAATCTGCGGGCCGTAATGGCTTCCCAGCCCCGGTTAGCGGACTACGCCAGGACCTGATTCCGAACAGGTCCTAGATGCTGCGAGCTTGCTCAGCCGCATTGCCGATGTAACGGGCGGGGGTCAAGGCCTTGAGGCGCTCCTTTTCACCCTCTGGTAAGGGGAGAGCGGTCACAAATTCTTCTAAACGCGCGGCGTCCACCGGGCGACCGCGCGTTAGCTCCTTGAGCCGTTCATAGGGCCGTTCCACACCGTACCGGCGCATAATCGTTTGAATGGCCTCAGCGAGGACCTCCCAGTTCTCCTCCAGGTCCTGGGCTAGCCGTTCCCGGTTGATTTCCAGCTTGTCCAGGCCTTGCCTGGCTGCCCGATAGGCCAGAAGGGAATAGGCTAGGCCACCGCCAATGTTGCGTTGCCGGGTCGAATCGCTGAGGTCCCGCTGAAAGCGGGACAGGGGCAGCGTCCGCGAGAGGTGGCCGAGATGGGCGTTGGCCATGCCCAAATTGCCCTCAGCGTTCTCGAAATCGATTGGGTTGATCTTATGGGGCATGGTGGAGCTGCCCACTTCTTCTCCAGTTACTGCCTGCCGGAAATACCCCAGTCCGATATAGCCCCAGAGGTCACGACACAGGTCGAGGACAATGGTGTTGAGGCGGATCACCGCGTCGAATAACTCCGCCATGCCGTCGTGGGACTCGATTTGGGTGGTATAAGGATTCCATTCCAGGCCCAACCCCTCCACAAAGCGCTGGCTGAAGGCGGGCCAGTCCACCTCCGGATAGGTCGCTAGATGGGCATTGAAGTTGCCGGTAGCGCCATTGCTCTTGCCCCGGATCGGAACGGATGCCAAGGCTTGCCGGGCTAAGCGTAGGCGATGAGTGAACACGGCCATTTCCTTGCCCACTGTTGTTGGGGCAGCCGGCTGGCCGTGGGTCCGGCCAAGCATGGGGGCCTCCGCCCAGGTATGGGCCAGCTTCCGGAGCTGCCCCACTAGATCGTCTATCGTGGGCAACAGGACGCCTTGGCGGGCCTCCTTCAGTATCAGGCCATAGGCCAGGTTGTTGATGTCCTCGGAGGTGCAGGCGAAATGGAAATATTCGGCGCTGCGGGCTAGCTCAGTGTGCTCGTTAACCCGTTCCTTCAGGAAATATTCCACTGCCTTGACATCGTGCTTGGTGTCGGCCTCGATGGCCTTGATCCGCTCGGCGTCAGCCATGGAGAATTCAGCAACAATCCCGTCCAAAGCGTACTTGGCGTCTGCTGAGAGGGGACCGAGGCCGGTGATGGCCGGCTCATCCGCCAGGGCCTTAAACCAAGCGGTCTCGACCCGGAGGCGGTTGCGAATCAGTCCAAATTCGCTGAAGTAAGGGACGAGGTCAGCGACCTTGGAGGCGTATCGCCCTTCCAGCGGTGACAGAGCGGTTAGAGAGGAAAATTCCATGGTGGGGCACTTCCTTTGGCTGATCCCGACTTGGAGCGGAAAGGCGACAGCGCCTTCGTTTTCTGCCGGGCTTGGCGGGTACATGTAAGCGGTGGAAGCTCTCCGAGCTCGGGCTGGATTCGGGCTTCCTACGGTCTTGGGTCCTCGCAAAGATGGGCATTACATGCCCCTGTTCCGATGCGTTACAAGTCGCCCAATCGAGACGTTAGAATCCTGTGTCTTCAGAGGCGGGAGGATGCCAACGTCCTGCTGCTCACCCTAGTGTCTCTCTAGCTGAGAGGCGGGGCAGGCAGCCCAACATGGCGAGGCCG
>CAYVMM010000172.1:0-3345 GCA_964452535.1 uncultured Gammaproteobacteria bacterium
AGGTTGTCGGCCTGGCAGGTCTCGACCACGAAACCGAAGAGGCTATAGCGCTTGTGTTCATTCAGAAAATGGACGATTGCGCGCTGGATGTCCCTGCTCGAGGGCTGCTTCCAGCGGAAAAGGCCGGAAGAGGCGCCGGTGGTCAGGGGCTCCAGCTCACCAGCGAATTCCCCTCGAATCCCTTCAATGGCTTCCTTGAGGAGAAAGCTCCCGCCCCGAATGGCGCTCAGCTGGTCCGTATCGTGGACGCTCTCATCGATGTTGACCGCTTCCACCAACACGAAGGTGGCCAGTTTCTGGTTGCTTACGGATTCCGCTCCCGTCGCGGTCATTGCTGATGAGCCCCTGTCTCTTCCCGAGTCCCCATCGGGGCCATGTTGGCATTGAGTCCCGAGAAATGGACAGCCCTGGCTCGTGTCAGCCGGAGCCGCCTCCGAACGCTTTGCTTCCTTGATGTAGCGCTTCGACTTGCGGGTTCTGGCTGCGGCGCTTGAGCGCTAGCCTGACCAACCTCCAGGAGCAGGTCCATGCGGATAGAGCCAGTTGCCGACTGACCGGCTCCTGGCTCAATGCATCGAGGCTCTCGCCCTTCAGTAGGCAGCAGGTGCGGGGAAGTCTCCCGATTGCGTTGCGCAGACCAATGCGTCACTTGACTCATAGACACCTTCTTCTTCGGATCGGACCGTCTCGAGGATCAGTCAGGTGTCCAGTGTATTCGAGCCAGATAACCCTCTCCTTCCGCCAATTTAAGCAAATCAAGGCGTTTGACAACCAGTGGGTGGGGGTAACCTGATCCCCGGACTAATTTGTCATTCCCCTTCGGATAGGGGCCGTCAGTGCCCTCATATCGAGGGGATGGAACGATCCTTATCAGGACCGTAGTGCCGCTCTGGGCCTCAAACCCTCCAGCTAAGATTGAGTCGACCAACCCACTCTCGCCTTGTGTCGGTTTAGTTAACACCAGCCATCCGGGGTTTTCGCCAAGCCCCGTTTGAAGCCCCGCTACAGGCGAATCTTGGTGGGATGGCACGGTTCGTGCTTCCCGTATTCACGAAACGATGGGCGATTCGATTGAAAGGGGGCTTCGACGCGACCCAACGGAAGCGACCCCGGCTTTGGGTGAAGGGTCCGGGGACAGAGCCCCAGAGGGAGTGCAGACCGCCCATCCCTCGCCCCACAAGCGTTCAAGGGACGGGCAACTCGACTGAGCGAGGGCGAGCCGAAGCTCCACTGAAATCAAAGCGTGCGTTTTAAGCCCCTGCTGGTTAGGTTTCCCCCCCTTTCCCTGGACCGGTGGGGGCTTTTTTATCGGCTTTCAAAATGGCGCTGTGAGCCCTTTTTGGAGGGCTGGGTAAGGGTCGGGTCGAGGCCGTACATCGACGGGGGCAGGTAGGCAATGGGGCAGCAAAGGCCGGCCATGATGGACCGGTTGGCCGTTTCTGGCCGTACGGGAGGCAAGTGCGCGATAAACGGCAAGGAGCTAGAAGCAATTCTCAAGACACTGGGCACGGTTTGAGGGAACCTTAGGGCATCCTGCCCCTCCCTTATTGCCAAAGGGTTTCCCCCACACGCTCAAGCGGAGGCTATGCTACTAAAAATGCGCTTGTACCTGCGCTTGTACCAGCCGTCGGCGCCCTAACCCAGTCCAAATTTCACTTCCCAGGGTTAATCCGACCCGAGGCCAGGGATACCAGCTTGCCACCCCTCGGGCCGCTATCGCTCCTGGACTAGCTTCCAATAGCTTGAAATCGTATCGGAGATACGCCCCAACATGAATCGTTTCTCCCTGATATAGCAGGCCCAGGCAAGGGCCCACCCCTACCCGCTGCTCCGCCAGGGAGGGGAGCCTGGAATCCAATCGGAGCGAGCCTAGGGCTTGAATACTCACCTGGGACACCGGCTGATAGCCCCATCCTTTTCCATAGCCCACCGTCGCAAAAGGGCGATTGTCCCCTCGGATCCCGAGCCCCCCTCTTCGAATCCTGGCTGAAAAACGGCTTGGGTACTGGGGGACTAGGCCAGTGGAGTCCCTAAGCTGGTCCCACCGAATCACGGTTAACCGATCCAGTTCGACTCCGGCTCGGGGAGCCGCCAAGAGTTCCAGGTTAAGAAATTCCAGCCCATAATTGCCACCAAACCCGATGGCCCGATCCGCTAGGCGGTGATAGCCAGGACTTAGCGAGAAGGTGGCCACCGATTCGCCGCCGGCCAGGCCGGCTCCAATGCCCAGACGCCGATAAGGTTGACGTTGGTCGGGAGCGGTCGAAGCGGTTCCCGGTTGCCGGACCCGAGTCATGGCGGCTGCGTGGGGGGATAGGTGTTCCAGACGCGCCTTCTCTGGAGCGATGGTTTGGGTCCGTCGGTAGTAGTACAGATAGAGCGCATTGGCCCCCTGCGGGTGAGCCTTGAGCCAGTCGACACTGGGAAGCTGGCCGGTCGCGACGGCGCGTTCCACTCGCGCCTCTTCCGAAGGCGACAACCTTCGACTAATGGCGGCAAGGCGGCGGAGGGTGGCCGGAATGCGTTGGGGAGGCCCTAAAAGATCGGCCCGGCGCAAGGTCCTCAAGACCTCGCCTGGAGCGCTCGTCCAACGGAAGTATCCTCGGAAACGGGTGCCTTTGATGGCATCGAGAAGGGCCAGACCGCGAAACGCGCAGTTGTTGGACAGGAAGTGGTAGGGGAAAGGCACGCCCGCGAGTTCTTGCAAGTGAAGCAAAAGCAGCCGCTTTTGCCAGGGGGTGGCTCGAACCGGATAGGACCAAAGGGTCCGGCCTTCCCGATTGAGATAACGATCCAGTACGGGGAACAGGACCGTTTGCTTGTAATACCCGTTATAGCCTCCGGTCAACCCCTTATAGGCGTAAGCCAAACCGCTGGAATCGGGAGGCACCCGAGCGCGAAAGTCGATCGCCTTTCCGGACACCAGCGGATTTTGGCCTCGGATCCGGAGCCCGAGCAGGGTATGCCCAAACAGGGAGCTCACCGAGGCCATGTTCTCGGCAGCGAACAAAACCCGCAATTGCAAGCTCGCTGGGGACGCTTTCCGATGGGGCAGCTCTTCGCATAGAGCCTTAACCGGTTCGGCGTCTGGCCGCAGGGTCTTCCGAAGCCAGGCGTAGCGGGCGGGGAATCGACAAATCGCTTGGCGTTTGGGCCGGACGAAGAAAGCTCGCCACGCTCGCTTGAATTCCGCCCGGGGGGAGGGAGGGCGATCTTCGGATCCCATGGCCAAGTAGAAAGCGGAGGCTCGGGTGGCAGGCTCGCCACCCGGAGTGTAATGAAGCAGGGCTCGCCAGTGGTGGCGCTGACCAGGGGTCAAGCGCTGCCAGGGGCGAAGCAGGGTTG
>CAYVMM010000173.1:0-3343 GCA_964452535.1 uncultured Gammaproteobacteria bacterium
CGGTCGTTGTGGACCACGGCGCTCACCGCGAGCCGGCCCATTCCCGGAAGCGAGTAAGGGCATCGGGCTCAGCAGGCGCTCGCCCATTGGGGAGCAGGGTGCGATCCAGATCGGTCGCGAGGAGCCGGCGGGCCAAGGCCTAACCGGCCTCTCGAATCATCCGTATCAGGCTCCGTCGAGCCTGCTCCAGGCGCTGCTGTACCTGGCCTTTGTTAACCGCCTCCACATCGACCCGCAGAACGGGCTCACCGCTCGCGGGGGCGACATAGGTCCACCCCCCATCCGAGTGACGGATCTTAACGCCCTCGGCGACCGACTCCAGCTCGTTAGCGTACTCTTCGGTCAGCTGGCGCATGACCCAGCCCATATCCCGCCACGAGCAATCCACATGGATCGTACCAGTGTGACTGTCCGCCAATTGGTTAGCCAGCTCGGCCAAGTCCTTATGATAACGCGCAAGGAAGTCCAATAGACGGAAAAAGGCGGGCACGGAAGCCATCCCCAAATAGAAATGCTCGAAATCCAACCAGCGCTGGGGCCGGAAAGCCCGGCTCTCGGCAATGGTCTCAGCGAGGCCAAGACGCCGCTCCCGCACCCCCCATCCCTTTTCCGCAGCAATTTCCCGCAGCCGATCCGGGGCGTGGGGCGGCAAAAACACGTGACCGTCCTGCTTTTCCCCCGGTGTGTCCAGCAGATAGGCCAAGGTCAGCAGGTTATTCACGGCTTGCGGCTTATAGAGCTGACCGTACTCGTCCAGGAGCCACATATTGCGCGCGTCCGCGGAAAGGTAGAGACCGATCCGCCGATTTTCCCCGCCCAGGGCATAGATCTCGCGCAAGCGCTGGCCGGGATCTTCTGTATCCCGGCCAGGGGCCCCCGTCTCACCCGAGACGGTGACCGCCTCTGTCTGGATCTCATCCAGCAGGATATCCAAGACCCGGGTGCTCCAGCGATTGCGGGAAAGGACGGCCAGCTTGGGCTCCATCTCGGCTAGGGCCCGACGATCGAGCTCGGACAAGAGCTCGCTGACGTAACGGGCTTCGTGATCGCCCGTGGAAAGGAGACGACCAACGTGATCGGCGTCCACCTTGGGAAAATCGGCTCGCCGATAGGTCGCTTCCACCTTGCGCCGCGCCTGACGGGGAAGGGGATGACCATCCCGATCGTATAGCTCGATTACCGCCACCTGGGCGTGCTCGGGCCCCTGCCGAACGAAGGCGCCGCCCTCGAACTCGATATTCCGGGCCACAGCGAAGCGGGTGATGGCATGGCTGGAGACGCCCAGCGGCTCGACTTGAATGCCCACCGATAGCAGCCCGGACACGAAGGCCTTGTCCAGGACGTAGCTGAAGGCATGGGAGCCGTGCCCCACCACGACGCTCTGCCCCCGTCCCAGCCAGCTCCCGAAGGCCTTCCCGATCCGAGCGGCGGTCTCCGGGGTCAACCGAAGGTTGGCGAGTCCGGCCACCCCGTTCTCGCTGAAGAGCGCCGGCCGACCCACAGACTCCCACACCACATTCTGATCGATGAGGGTATCCGCCTCGACTTCCAGCTGAGGCCAGACCCGGACATCCGCCTCGATGGAGACCCCCTTGCCAAGATGGACGTCGTCGCCGATGACCGCCCCGGCCTCGATCTCTACCGCTTGCTCCAGCAAGACCCGACGGCCGCAGAAGGAGCCGCGAATCTCGGCGTGCTCACCAATATAAGACGAATTGAGGACGATCGAGCGCCGCACGCGGGCCCCCGAGTCCACCTCCGAATGGCGATCGATAACGGCATAGGGACCCACTATGGAACCACTGCGCAGGATGGCATCGCGACCGATCCAGGCCGGCCCTTGCAGAGAGCATCCCTCCTCGATATGGGCCGTACCCTCCACAAAGATCTTCGGCCGAATCTCCTCTCCCGGCCGGGGGAGATCGACCAAGCCCTCCAGCAAATCCCAGGTGGCCTGCTCAAGCTGGTCGACGTTGCCAATATCCGACCAATATCCCTTGCCAACATACCCCTGAAGAACCTCCCCCCGCTCCAGCAGCACGGGGAAAAGATCGTGGGAGAAATCGAACTCGGTATCGGGAGGGATATCCGCCAAGACCCGCGGATCCATCACGTAGATGCCGGTATTGACGGTATCCGTAAAGACCTCGGAAGGCCCCGGCTTCTCCTGGAAGCGCTGGACTCGCCCCTTGTCATCGATCACCACAATACCAAACTCGCTCGGGTCCGGGACTCGAGCCAGGCAAAAGGTAACCAGCGCCTGCGAGGCTTGGTGATACGCCATGAGGTCTGTGAGGTCGTAGTCCATCAGGGCATCACCGCTTAGGATCAGGAACGGCTCATCCAGGAAGCGCTCGCCGTTTTTGACCGATCCCGCAGTTCCCAGGGGCTTGTCCTCGACAATGTACTCAAGGTTCAATCCCCAATCCTTGCCGTCGCCAAAGTAATCTTGGATCAGATTGGGCCGATAGTGGAGGGTGACCAAGATGTCGGTGATCCCAGCACCGCGCACAGCCTCCAGAATGTATTCCATAATGGGGCGCCCCAAGATGGGAATCATGGGCTTGGGCATCCCCTCGGTTAGGGGACGCAGCCGGGAGCCCTGCCCCCCTGCCATGATCACTGCCTTCATCGGTTTCCCCTGATAGACACTGTGTGAAACGGAATGCGTAGGGTATGGGTCCCCGCCTCGTTATTGCCTACTCCGGCCGCCCCGAGGGGCACGCCCGATCTGATCGATCCCGATGCGAGCCGTTCCCCTTGGATCGGGGATCGCCGCCTCAATCTCAGGGTGCCATCCGTGGCCGTAAACAACCTCGAAGCGTGCCGGGATCTGGCCAGCCTCGCGTGGAAGGGCGCCCTCAAGGGAGCGCAAGCGTCGAGGCGTCATCAATCCCCGCGGCCGATCCGCTAGGAGGGCACCATTAGCGGTCCGACGCAGATCGCCTAGGAGCGTCCGAAGGTTAGGGTAAGGAATGGTCAGGATTTCGTTTTCCATGACGACGCCTTCGAATCCGGCCTTAGAGAGCGCATCGCCGACATCATGCATGTCCAAGAAGGTTGGCATGGCCGGAGCCCGCTCGAAGACCTGGGGCAAGGCCTGGCGCAGCTCCGCAAGGGTGTCCGGTCCCAAAGAGGAAAAAAGCAGGAGGCCTTCCGGCGCCAAGACTTGGTAGAATGCCCTGAGGGAGTGGGAAAGGTCACCTGCCCACTGAAGCCCCAAATTGGACCACAATAGCCCCACCGAGCCTGGGGGCAGGGGCAGGGCCGAATCCCGGGCCACGCAGAAATGTTGGCGGCGCTGCCATCCCCGGCGTTTTCGGGCCTCGCCAACCATGGCGGG
>CAYVMM010000174.1:0-3291 GCA_964452535.1 uncultured Gammaproteobacteria bacterium
TGCCCTCGGCGCAACGGGCCGTGCGCACGATCGGCGATCTCCGCGACTACGCAGGCCGCTTCGGCGGGCGGATCTTCGGCATTGAGCCCAAGGCCGGCATCATGCGCAGAACGCGGAAGGCCATGGCGGTCTACGACCTCGAGCGGTCCTATACGCTCGTCGAGGGGACCGAGCAAAGCATGACCGCGGCCCTCTCCGAGGCGATCCAGAATGAGGAAGGCGTCGTCGTTACGGGCTGGCAGCCCCATTGGATGTTCTCGCGTTGGAGACTTCGTATGCTCGAGGATCCTCAGGGGGTCTATCATAGGAAGGAGTTAGCCGCGGCCCAGAAGGATGCCGACAACGAGGCAGTGCCGCGCGAAGGGGCCATCCATACGCTCGTGCGCCAAGGACTCAAAGCGGATCTGCCGGCAGTATACCGCTTCCTGGACCGGTTCCATTGGACGCCCACCCAGATGAGCCGGCTGATGGAATGGACCGAGCGACCCAAAGGCAGGCCCTACGCAAGCGCCCTCCGCTGGATTCGCACCCACCCGGCACAAGTCCAGACCTGGATCGGTCCGCTGGAGGCCTCTGACAAAGCGCAAACGAAGTAACGTCTCAAGCATCCGCACCTGATGGGACCGTGCTCGATTTGAGCCACCTTCTCGAGGACCCCACCTCGGGCTTGCCCAAGGTGTGGTCCGCAGGACGGCAAACCCACGATGCGGGAGAGCCGGTCTTGAGCGCACCGACCTCCTTCCTCGGGCGGCAGATCGCCGTCGCCTCGGAAAAGCATATCCGGGGACTCGAGCGGGAGACGGGCGAGTTTTCCTTTGAGCCTATCCCCCCTGATTCGGGTGGAGCTCAGCCCCTGCTAGCCTTATAAGGGATCTCTTCTGGCGCCGGCCGTGCTCCGACGAGATGGCTTCGGGCCTTGCGGGCCCTCGCCATGACGCCCCCCCCCATACGGGCGCTTCGCAAACGCCCCCCCTTTTCTATCAGCGCGCCTCCTCAGGGCGACCGCCCTCGATCCCGTCTCCGCGGGCACAGTCGTGCGGAGGACCGGTGCATGGAAGGCCGGGGGCCCTTTGGGCAACTCTATTGATACCAACCTCCCCACCAACACTTGGCTTAACGAGGCCTCCCATGGGGGTGCTTGCCTGTGGCGATCGCCCAATGATGGGCTTGGTGATGAGCTCCATAAGCCATTAGCCCGATATACCCTAACCCTCGGATCTTGCTTATCTCTTCCCGGTCTTCGGTGGTGGCTCGAACAACATACCCTTTGTCTTGATGCTCGACTGCCATCTCCCAACCGGCTTCCCGCTTTAATTGCCTGGGGTGGGCAGCGAACACCCGCTCCATGGCCTGATCAGCCCTGGCTGTCGTCGGCTTCACAACTATCTTTAAGCCCTGGGGTATGGGCTCCTGGGAGACCACATCAGCATGGACTGCGATATCACGCATATCCAAAAGATGCTGCCTCAACGCCTCGACATCGACCTTTCTCCAATCCGTATTCGGATCGGCATTCAATTTCGCAATAACCTCCTGAATCGTTCCGAAAATATCATTGCCCGGCTCGGTAAGATGGGGACTGGATACACTCGCCCGGGGCTCATGTTTCGTCGGCCGGGATGGCTCGGTTGCCAAGCCAGCAGCACTGAAGAAGACAAAAATCAACAAGAACAAAACAGCGTTTATTTTCATGGGCGCTTTCCTATTAAGGGGAACACCAATCCAGTCACCGCAACCGGCCCGGTAACGGCTAAGGAGCGACTGGGGGATGCCTAAAGGGCGGAGTCCCATAGGCTGGCGCAGAGGCTACACTAACCACCGGGATCGAATCTCGTTCCAAGCCCCTAAAGGCGTATGGCAGAATTCAATTAGAGGCTATCGTAGAGGCTATCGACAAGACCCGGCCAACAAGCGAGGAGTGCACTCATGGATGCCTCCCTGACCCGAGAGAGCGTGCGGCACTATTACGGGGAAGCCCTGCAAAGCACCGACGACCTCAAGACCGGGGCCTGCTGCGCCAGCGAGTCCTCGCCGGCTCACCTCACTCCCCTGCTGGCCAACATCGATGATGAGATCTTGAACCGGTTCTATGGCTGCGGTTCACCCCTTCCGCTGACCCTGGAGGGATGCACGGTGCTCGATCTGGGCTGCGGCACAGGCCGGGACTGCTATGTGGCCGCCCAGCTCGTGGGCCCCTCCGGTCGCGTCATCGGCGTCGATATGACCGAGGAGCAGCTCGAGGTCGCCCAACGCCATCGGGCAGCCCACATGGCCCGGTTCGGCTTCGACGAGCCCAATGTGGCCTTCCACCAGGGCCCCATTGAAGACCTCGCCGCCCTAGGCCTCCCTGACGACTCCGTGGACGTGGCCATCTCCAACTGCGTCTTGAACCTCTCCCCGGAGAAGGAACGCGCGTTTGGCGAGATCTTCCGGGTGCTCAAGCCCGGGGGCGAACTTTATTTCTCCGATGTCTTCGCCGACCGCCGCGTGCTCCAGTCCCTACAGGAAGACCCCATCCTGCGGGGGGAATGCTTGGGCGGGGCCCTCTACACTGAGGATTTCCGCCGCATGCTGGCTGGTCTGGGCTGTGCCGATTACCGAGTTGTAAGTCGGAGCCCCATTCCATTGGAGGACCCCCAGATCTACGCCAAGGCCGGCATGATCCGCTTTGAGTCCTTGACTGTCCGGGCCTTCAAGCTAGCGCTCGAAGACATCTGTGAGAATTACGGTCATGTGGCCTATTATCGTGGGACCTTGGCCGAGAGCCCGCACGCCTTCGTGCTCGATGACCATCACACCTTTCCCACGGGCCTGCCGGTTCCGGTCTGTGGCAATACGGCCAAGATGCTGAGCGAGACCCGGTACGCCGCCCATTTTGATGTGATCGGCGATTTCTCGACCCATTATGGCGTCTTCGACTGCGCCTCCGCGCCTTCTGCTGAGGCACCGGCCAGCGGCGGTTCCTGTTGCTGACCCTTGGGCGCCCGCTGGGCCGGCATGAGCGATGTGGCTTCCCCCCGCTGCCAGCGCGACCACAGAGGCCAGCCGGAAACCTCTATACCCAGGCCCTCTAACCACTCTGCCACCTTGCCGTTGGAATGGTTCGCCAACGAGTAGGACTCAGGATGCGGAACAAAGACCAAGTCGTAGCGCCGGTTTACTAGCCGGTTTGCTCGCTGCTGGGTTACCAAGGCGTCTAGCTCTCGGCGAAGGGCCGCCACTCGCTCGCCCTCCACGGTTACCCGCACCATCTTCTGGATCACCACTCGGACCCTCCGACGCACACCGGCC
>CAYVMM010000175.1:0-3278 GCA_964452535.1 uncultured Gammaproteobacteria bacterium
AGCCAGCGCTCCGGCGGCAGGGCCCAGCCCGACGCCTCAGCTAGGGGGGCCCCCGCATTTGTCCGGCCAGCCCTCCCCCGGATCTGAAGCGGATCGCTTTCTTCGCGTTTCATCAGTTCCTCCCGTGTAGCCGTGATCGATTGGAGGCTCAGAGGACCCGAACGCCTTCGCCTTCTCCGGGCATCCTTGAGCTCATGCCCTCCTCCTACCCCCCCCGGCGAGATCCGCCCTGCGATGGCCCCGGCCAGTCTTACCTCCCTCCTCTCAGGGCCCATAATAAAGGACGGACTTGCATTCGAACAGCGATCGCTTTCTGCTTGAGCGAGGGGAGAGGACCGCCTTGCAAGGGGCGCCTTACTGAGGTTCAATGCTCAGAACGATTCTGGCGCCACGCCCGAGCAGTCCATCCCTCTCAATCAGCAAGCCAAGGGAAAGACCAAGAAAGGGGACGCCCCAGTTCGCGAGCTAGGAGAGCCTATCATGGCAGCCTGGGGACAAGCGCGCTGGATTATTGCCCTTCTCGGAATGCTGGTGCTCGCCTCCACCACTCACGCTGAGCCGGGGCGCTGGCTCCACGTCGATACCCAGGCGAACACCCTCTCACTAATGAAAAGGGATCACCAGGTTCGCCAATTTTCCAATATCGCCATCGGCCGTCGGGGAACCACCCGCCATCCCCGCTCTGGGGACAATCGGACACCGCTGGGCGAATTTCGCATCGGCTGGATCAATGAGGACAGCCGCTATCACCTCTTCCTCGGCCTCACCTTTCCCAATTGGTCTCAAGCCAATCATGCTTGGCAAACCGGCCTCATCGATGCCGATACCTACGAGACCATTGTACGTGCCCTTCGCAATCAGCGAGTGCCCCCCCAGGATACTCCGCTCGGGGGCTATCTAGGGATCCACGGTCTCGGAGCAGTGCCCGCTGCCCTTCACCGCCAGCTCAACTGGACAAAGGGTTGTATCGCAGTGACAAATCGGCAGATTGAGATCCTCCGTCAGTGGGTGATGGTAGGTACCAAGGTGGTTGTTGATTGACATAGCGGCCCATAAAGTGTCCCTTAGGCGAGGTTGGCAATTTCCTTACTTCCACGGAAAGGGAGGTCCATCGATGTACACAAAGGGACACCGCGTCCTGCACCTGGCCGGCGTTATGGCCGTTGTTGCCCTCCTAACCGGCTGTGCTACGTCCCAGGAGCTAGAAGAAGTGCGAACTATGGCCGAGGAAGCCCACAATGCCACTCATCGAGTGGAAGACAAGTTGGAGCAGGTCCGGGGCCAAGCGCAGAATGCCGCGGACAAGGCGCAACAGGCCAACCGCCAAGCGGAAAGCGCGCTGCAGCAAGCCCAGCAGGCCCAGGAATGCTGTCAGAGGAACACCAAAAAGATTGATCGGATGTTCAAGAAGTCGATGCAGAAGTAGGCGCCTACTCCTCGGCTTGGTTGCCCTCGGCCAGTCCATCGGTCGAGGGCACCTTGTCTTCGGTCCGGATCCTCTCACCCCCTGAGTCCGAATCCACCAGCGGCACCTGTATGGGGATCCCTTGACTTTCCTGGACAGCCTGCAGGGTTCGCGGGAGATCCACCTGAAGACCAGGCTGATTCCGGCTAAGGCGGATCAGTGAGGCGATTAACGGCGTGTAGTTCCTCTTTGCGTAGGGGAGCGAGCCCTTTTCCTCCTTGTTGGCACTGCCCCCCTTGTCCCGAGCCGATCCCGCTCCCTCTTCCCCTCGCGGAGGGAGATGGACCTCTAGGAAAACTCGCTCGCCGACTCGGGCGATCTTGTAGGCCTGATCGACAATCCGAACGGGGGTGCCTTGATCAACCGCTCGATAGAGGCGCTCGATGTGCTCCGGGTACAGGCGCACGCAGCCGTGAGAGACCCGCATCCCGATGCCATACGGTTTGTTGGTCCCATGGATCAGATACCCTGGGAGACCGAGCCGAAGGGCAAAATGCCCAAGGGGATTGTCGGGGCCAGGGGGGACCCGATTGGGCAAAGGGTCCCCGGCCTCAGCGGCCTCCTTACGCACAGATTCCGGCGGGATCCAAGGAGGATTCTCTGCCTTGGCGACCACTTTCGTTATCCCCTTTGGGGTCGCCCACCCCTTGCGGCCAACGCTGATGGGAAAGGTAATCACTCGCTTGGGTAACCCCTCAGCCGACGGAGGATAATAATACAGCCGCATTTCAGCCCGATTCACAACGACGCCTTCCCGAGGCGTATTGGGAAGAATGTAGCTGGTGGGGATCAACACTCGAGCACCAGCGCCGGGGATCCAGGGATCAAGCTCCGGGTTAGCCAGACGAAGGGCCCGGTAGCCGACCCCATGGGCCCGGGCAATGTCCAGCAAGGTCTCGCCCTTTTGCACAGTCACGAAGCTGATCGCGCCCACCAAGCGGCTGCCATCCGCCGGCAAGGTGTACTCGGCCGCCCCAAGCGGAGGCGGTGTACAGAAGAGGACCCCCCCAAGGCCCTGAACAACCAGCGCCCGCCGAACCCGCGTCCCCATCGAAGCGCTCTTTGAACCTCGATATCGCGCCATTACCGTCTACCGTCTTTTCCTGTGACTAGGGGACGTCAATTTTGCCATAGTGCGGCGGCCCGGTGACGGGAGAATCGCTTCAGGGCTCCGCCTTCCGAGCACCTGCCAGTCACTATGCGCCCGCCATCGGGCCGCTTCTTGAGGCTTGACCTCTGTCCTTTCTAGTGAAAAGGTAGCCTAGATGCGCTAAGCGACGCCCACCCGGCTAACCGGCTGCCCGGTCTTCGATGCGAAGCTGGAGCTTACGCTGGTTCCGAAAGCGGTTGACGGCTAGCTGAAAGACCGCCTCGATCCGGTCAACCGAAGGGGGGTCCTCTGTCGCCCCGCCGAAATGGATGGCTTCCACCTCAAAATCGGCCCCTTCCGGAACAAGCGCCATTCTCAAGTGGTGTGTCCCTACCACTTGCTGCCTTTGAACATGGAATCGCCCCTGGAACAGGGGAGTGGGAAAGCCCGTTCCCCAAGGCCCCCCCTGAGCCAGGAGCTCGGCCCTTGCTAGGGCCATCTCCTCTACTGCGAGCTCCCCGTCCGTCTCCAAGCAAGGGCTCAGAGCCTCTGGCGTAGCCACCCGACGAATGGCCGTGTCGAAGGCAGCCTGGAAGGCTTCCAGACGGTCTTCTGGGAGGGAAAGGCCGGCCGCCATGGCATGGCCTCCGAAGCGGGTAATCAAGTCTTCGTTGTCGCCGGCTACCCGGGCTAAGGCATCCCGCATGTGGACCCCCGGAATGG
>CAYVMM010000176.1:0-3262 GCA_964452535.1 uncultured Gammaproteobacteria bacterium
GTCCTTGACCTCGGGCAAAAGCGCTGCCGGCACACCGAACAGCGCGAGCAACTCGTCGTCCCATACCTGCCGATGGATATCGAAGAGGAGCGTGCGCGCGGCATTGGTCGCATCGGTGGCATGCACATGCCCGTCCGTCAAGCGGTAGATCAAAAAGCTATCGACTGTGCCAAAGGCGAGCTCGCCGCGCTCGGCGCGCTCGCGCGCTCCCGGTACTTGGTCAAGCATCCAGGCGATCTTGGTGGCCGAGAAGTAGGCATCAATGATGAGTCCAGTCTTAGCCGTAACCATTGGCTCATGGCCTGCCTCGGCCAGTCGGCGGCATACTTCAGCCGTACGCCGATCCTGCCAGACGAGGGCTCGGTGGATGGGATGACCGCTAGCCCGATCCCAGACAACCACCGTCTCACGCTGGTTAGTGATGCCAATTGCAACAGGGGTGGTACCCACCTCCGCAATGACGCGCCCGGTAACGAATAGCGCGCTTTCCCAGATTTCCTCCGCATCATGCTCAACCAAACCAGAACCCGGAAAATGCTGGGTGAGCTCGCGCTGCGCTTCGGCACGCATCTGCCCTGAGCCGTCAAAAGCAATGGCACGCGTCGAAGTGGTGCCCTGATCGAGCCCAACAATGATCGGCTCTACGGCAGTCATGACGCCCTCCCTAACAGGTTATTAAGAGGGAAACTCATCCAATCACTGGAACCAGCTCCCTCAGAACACCGCTAATCCCTCGTCGGTGCCCAAGCCAAACCAAAACCGATGCCAATGCCGCAGTGGGCATACCCTTGTCCAGTATTCCAACCGAGCAACCTCGCTCCTGCAATCGGCGCAGGATTCTGCCCCTATCGCATCCCATCGAGCTGGAGCTCGTAATTCATAGAAAGAGACAGAGCTTCCAAAAACGCTAAAGACGGGGTTACCGACCCTTTGGCATGGTGTGCGCGATAGCCCACATCCAGACTCAGACGGGAGAAACGATGGTCCATACTGACCATTAGACCCGTGTGCAGCGTTCGCCAGGCCCGACCGGAGAGCGCTTCACGCGAACGCCAGCCTAGGCTAGGCTTGATATGGGCATGAAAACCCGACCAATACAATGGTCGCACAAGCGACAAGCTGACCTGCCGCGTCCCCCCTTGCGAGGAATGGCCTCCCGTTACCCATCTGCTGCCCACCAACACATCCAGTTTACTCTTCCAACCGAGCCCCAAATCGCCTTGTAAGGTCACATCGACCCGGGCCGATCGATAGTCGCCCGAATCGTTATCCCGTTCATGCCTCTTGAAATCGCTCGTGACGCCAATCCGCCAATCGTTCGTCCCGTAGAGCCCGGGAAGCGAGCTGGACCAGTTCATTTGAGTGGAAAGGCCGGTGGCTAATGCCCCGCTGGTGGATACCTCCTCGAATAGGGTGATTTCGTTGTTCCAGGTCATCTCGCTCCCCAAGCGGCACCGGCTCTGGAGCCATAGGCTCCGCTGACCCGAGGTGGCCGCGGCATTCGACGGCGAGACACCGGGTTGGTACTGGCTAAGCTGCAGCTCATAGGCGAGACAGCTCGGCGCATCCCCCTGCAAACGCAAATGCCCTCCCAATCTCGGTACCCGGCCACGGTTTTCCATGGCCAGAAGCAGATCCATTCGCAGATCATCCTCAGTTCCAAGCTTGATCTCTTGCAAGGCCATGCGAGCACTCAGGTCTTTGTCTTCGACATGCCTGAACGGACGCAGCCGCAAGCGTTGCATGTAATCCCGGAGCCACTGAGGGTTCTGCGATCGGTTATTGCTCATCAGGCGGAAATGAGGCTGCGACGAGGCAGAGGTATGGTGATGGCCGCGCGTCACGCATCCCGACAGCAACAACCCCAGAAGGAAAAGCGGTACCAGCAGCAAAGCTCGGCGAGCTGGCATTCTCATCAGCATGCCCCTCCCCTTTCCCCTTGGCTAATCTCTTGAGGCGATCAAAATGAGAGCCAAATAGGCAGCCATGTCGGCAATGCCTCACTGGGTAGCCAAATGCGCGCCCGATGTGAGGCTCCGGCTCCTAAAGGGCTCCCATTGCCGGAGTGCTAGCCGGGGAAAGAGAGCCGCGGGCAGCCATTTGGTCCGAGCGGCAGAATCTGTTCAGACAAATGGAACCGACGATCTCAAGCGGCTTAATCGAGGCAAGGCAAACCGAGCCCGTTCGGTCTCCGTGAGACAGCTCTGGAGTGGCTCGCCCCACTTCAAGACCGTTCCGCTTGCAGCGCTTCAAGCATCCCGACCACCTCCTCACTATGGCTCCTGGGGGCCACACTACGGAAGATATGCGCGATACAGCTGTTGGGGTCGATCAGAAACGTGTGGCGCTTAGCGAATCGAACCGGCCCCAGCCCAAGATAGGCCCCATAGGCCCAGGCCACCGCCCCGTTGGGATCGGCCAGCAAGGGAAAGGGAAGCCGATGTTTAACCGCAAACGCCTTGTGGCGCTCATGGCTGTCGAGACTTATCCCCAGAACCTCCGCTTCCAGCTGGCGCAGCTGGAGGACGCTGTCGCGAAAACGGCAAGCCTCGGTGGTACAACCGGGGGTATCATCTTTGGGATAAAAGTACAGCACCAGCCACTGGCCCTGATAATCGCCTAGCTGGCGGACTTCACCATCCTGATCCATTAAGGCGAAGTCCGGAGCGGCATCGCCTACGGCCAGCCCTTCGACTCCGACGCTTCGTTGAGCCCTAAAAAACACCATGGCGCCATCTCTTCATCCAAGTAGAACAAGTAGAAAAGGAAGAGGGAGGACATCTGAATAAACGGTCTCCTTATTGCAGTGTACCCTGACCTCCTCCGTGCGCAAGCGGGTTTGTTGGGAAAAACAACAATAACCGACCGGTATCTGGCTGCCTCGTTGAGCACAGGCTCTTAAGCGGGTATCTGAGCAGCAAACGAAGCGTCGGCTAAGGGACCGGTCCCAGTTGGGTCGAGTGCGAGCGATGAAGCCTTCCCGGAGAGATTGGGCAAGGGTGGCGGACCAGCGGGATTTCCACTGCCCGTAATTGGCCCGGCGGATTGCCCGGGAAGGGTTCGAAGGAGTCGGGAGGGATACGGAGCTTGACCCCTATCGCGGGTAGGCATCGCCACTGGTCCACCAATAGGGGGCCACTTCAAGCTGGCCGAATCCGTGGATCCGCACGGGGCCGCCGCCCTGATCCGGGCCCTGGAGCAGCCGGCATGATGCGGCCCAGCCCCGCCCTGGAGGAGGTCTATCTCTGTCTGGCCCCGGTGG
>CAYVMM010000177.1:0-3257 GCA_964452535.1 uncultured Gammaproteobacteria bacterium
CGCTGAGCCTTGGTTGGCTAGGCCTCGGCCGTAGGAGCCCGATTCGGCGGGCGAACAGGATGCCGATATCGGGCATTCGCTCGGCGTAGCCGAGCCCTAAGGGCACCGATGCCTCCGAATCGCCTGACGAATTGGATTCCGATACCGGCTGATGGGCGTGTGCTGCTGCCTTAACTGCCCTAAGGGGAGATGACAAAGCAGTGCCGGAGGGCTTCCTGGGAGGGATTGTTCCTTATTAAATTGTATTGTGCTAAAATTAGTCGATTATCATACAGCTGCCGTACGGTCTTAGCCAAGGTGGCCCTTGGGGGGAAGGAGGTTAATCATGCGGGAGGAAAAGCTGAAGTCCCTACAAGGACTTTATTGGTATGGGGAAGGTTTGCGGATTTGCAAGGTGGGTTGGGTAATCTGGGGGGTGGCTGCAGCGTTCTTCTTCTTGTTCGCTCTGACCCTGCTCTTTCTCCTGGGGGGGGTTGGGGCTAAGCTGGATGCCTTGATTGGCCCCTTCTTCCTAGCCGGGTTCCTAACCATGGCAAGCGCAGCCCAAAAGGGTGAGCCCCTTCAAATCGGCATGCTCTTCCAAGGGTTCAAGGATTCGAGCATACGCCGATACCTCTTGGTCCTAGGGTTCATCGGTTCCGTTAGCTTTACCCTGTTGGGTGTTGCATGGTTCCCATTCATAGAGGAGCCCGCTAGGGGGCCAAGACTGGAAGGCTCTGCCACGATGTTCGCGACTATAGCACGCGGATTAGGCTTTGCAATGGCTTTTGGTCTGGTCATTTTGGTCGGTTTGGCGTTTTTGTTTGCGATTCCCCTGGTCGTCTTCGCCAAGACCGACCCAATTGATGCCTTGGCAACTAGCTTGGCCGCTTGCCGGCATAATGCCGGGGCCATCTCCGTCTTTGTCCTGATTTCTCTGGCTCTGGCGCTCATTGCGTATTGGCCCTACATGCTGGGTTTCTTGCTGTTGATTCCCCTTAGCATGGTAGCGACCTATCAAGCCTTTACGGATATCTTCCCTCAAGAGGCTGGGATGGGCAAGGAGGCCGAAATCAGCGCCCAGAGTCCTTAATGGGCAGTTAGGGGGCCTCACGAGAGGGGAGGAAACCATCCTCCCACTTAAAGGGACTCAATTCCCGTGGTAAGCGAGCTTAGCGGGCCCTAGGCAAGGGCCCGCTAGAGCTGAAAACGATTAATCTATCCCGAAGTTCCTTATCCTCCTCCATTCATGCTTTGGCTGTCATTCATGCTTTGACTGTCCTCAGTCTGCTCGAATGACTCATAATAAGGGCTCGTCTTAGGGGGCTTCTGGGTGCTTTCTCCACAGGCGGTTAGCGCGGAAACGGCCATTGCTAAGCCCAGGACCAAAAATGGCGTTTTGATTGCCTTCCGTATCATCCTCATCCTCCTCAAATTGGGTCGGGCTCACTTGAGCTCGGTGAGCTTCGGAATTCAGCGCCTTGGTGGGCTCGAATGCCGATTTGGGGCGTTGAGCATCCCGTTCCGCTTCCCTTGGGCTCAATCAAGTCCCACTCCTGCCCTGCCTTCTCGCTTCCAGCGAATGGCTTTAGGGAAGGTTGGCTCCAAGCCCAAAAATAGGAATTCAAAGCCCTTTATTCTTTGCCATTAAGTTTGAGCGAAGTCAACCTTTCCGTTCCTATCGGTGCCGGGGGCTGTCCTGAGAGCCGCCATTGATGGCCTGCTACGCATTGGATCCAGCACACCGCTTGCGACGGATGGTCCCTTTACCCCTTCTTGCCTTGGGGTTTGGGAGATTGGCGCGCGCATGGGGGCTAATACTGAGTTGAGGCCAAAAGGGTGGCTAAGGTAGTTGATTCGTCGGGATTTGTCGCTGGCCTCGGCGTGCAAGGAGAAGGGGTAGTGAGCGGGAGCAATGCGTGCGAGAATCTTGCGAGCCGTTCTTTCAGTCTGGCCTTATCGTTGGCCGGAGCCGTTTCCCAAGGCTAAGGAGAGCGGGCGAAACGGCTGGGGCCTACTGAGACTCGCCGCGAGGCGGCTCAGGGCACCGTCTCCCCGTCCAAAGGCCTGTCCGAAGGAGAGAGACCAATGGGGCTCAAGGAAAAGCTGCGCGCGTTGTATCCGCCGTTCCTTCAGGTTTGGGCCAAGGAAAAAGAGCCGGTGGTTCGTTGCACCGAGCCGCTTGAGATGGGCGAAGGCGTCATCGATGAAGCCACCTTGAGCGCCATCGAAGGGGAGCGCCTATTCGAGGCCGTCAATGAGGGCAGTACCCTTGTGGGCCAGGCGACCCTTTACCGATCCCTTGTTCGGCCCTTCAGCGATAAAGAGCTCGTCGAGCAAAAGCAGGGGGCCCTGCGGGAGCTCGAGGATCAGGAAGCGCTCGCCCAGGGTTGCACGGAGCTCGTCCAGCAAGCGGCCGATTGGGAGGAGTACTTCTATCAGCTGCTCTATGGCACCTTTCTGGGCTTTGTGGGGACACCGGCCCACAAAGGGGAGGTGGAGGGGTTCGGTTACACCGCCTACCGGGGCGGTACGCGCTTCATGCTAGAAATGGTGGAGAAGGCCCAGCAATTGCCCACTCCGGAAAACCCTTACCTGCAAGGCATTGTGGCGGATCTGCGCGAATTCGCGAAGAGCCGCGCGTATACTCTGATGAAAGGGCCCGTCTACCGTACGGATCGGGCGATCCAAACAAAAGCCGAGCGGCGGTGGTGGCTCCCCAGTGCTCGGTTTCGGCCCTCCTTGTTCAAGCCGGTATTGATCCCGGCGCTTGGGCTAGGCGTCATCGCTCTGTTTTTCCTCATGCCCTTGCTCGACCTTCCCCTGCCACCTTTCTTCGACGTCACCATGCCCGCCATGACCGTGCTGTTTACGATCCTCATTCCCATCTTGCTCATGGCATACGCCCCCATGGTGGGCACATTCGATCAAAATTCCTTCATCTATCCCCTCCGAACCATCTATCGACGCTCGGAAGCGGTGCACGAAGCGTTGGATGCCCTAGGACGGCTGGATGAGCTGTTGGCCTTCCGTCACTTCGCGAACCGATTCGAAGGGGGGGGCGTCCTACCCCAGCTCCGCGCTTCCGAGCATCACGGCATGCGGCTCCGGCAGGTTAAGCACCCCGTGTTGGCCAAGGACAATCCCGCCTATGTGGGCAACGATCTCGATGCTTGGGAAGCCCGGCTGGTGCTCATTACGGGCCCCAATAGTGGGGGCAAGACGGCCTTCTGCCAGGCCTTGGCCCAATGCCAGCTCCTGACCCAGATGGGCTGTTA
>CAYVMM010000178.1:0-3245 GCA_964452535.1 uncultured Gammaproteobacteria bacterium
CGCCTATGGCTATCTCTTTTTCCCCGGAAAGGAGGAGGCCCAGTCGGTCCAGAGCCTACGGCTGGCCTTGGAGGTGGGTGGCCGTTCGCAGATGCTGGAGCTCCCCTTCAATCCGGCTGGGGCGAAGGGCGAGCCAACGGGCACGAAGTAGCCCAGCCTGCGGGACGCCGGCTCTGTTAATGCTCGGCTGGTATTGGCTAGCTGCCCCATGCATTCAGCCAATTATTGGCTCTGCCAGCCGTTAGATCCCGATTTCCCCCTTCTTTACAATCCTTCACATGGACTCGCCAGGGCGCTTTGCCCTTTTGGCCAGCTGACCAAGCGCCCCCCTGTAATAAGGGCAGGGTAGGGAAGGCAGCTGATCGGGGTCGGTGCCAGCGGCTCCCGTACTTGCGACTGATTCGTCATCAAGGCCGAGACTCGTTTAAAGAAAGAAAGCGGGTTTAGCGGATGAGTGCTCATTATTGTTAATGTCCAGGGATTGCCGTTTGGGCTAGGGCACTGCCTTAGCGGTATTTGTGTCCCTGCCGTTCGGGAGGGGGAGATGCATCACTCCAAGATCCAGCAGCGGGAGGAAAGGCCTGTATCACTTAGGTCCTCTTTGTTCCCCTTCCGGTTAGTGGTTGCCGGGATCGCCACACTCGCCGGTGGGGCCACGCTGATTCTGGCGCTACTGCTTACCGATCTCGTCTGGACAATTTGGGAACGACTCCGGACCCTGCCCCCCTGGCTTATCGCCTTGTATGCCGCCGGGTTGTTCACCCTGGCTGGGGGTGGGGCAGTGCTTGTTTGGCGCCTTTTGGTCCCGCCTCGCCGAGCGCCTATCGCCGATAATTCGTCCCCCCCGGACCCTGAGGCGCTCCGGAACCGCATGCAGGAGAAGGCCGAGGCCGGTGTGGATGTCTCGCGCAGCGCTGCGGAGTTTGCGGAGTACGATCGACGCAAAGCCACTGGCCAAGTCTATGTGGCCTTCTTCGGAGAGATTAGCACGGGCAAAAGCGCCCTGATCCGTGCGCTGCTACCCGATGCCCAGCTGATCAGTGATCCCCGGGGAGGCACAACCTGGCAGATCCACCGCTACCAATGGGTCTCGCCGGCTGGGGATCGACTCCTACTGACTGATTTGCCCGGACTGAACGAGGCAAGTGGGGCCCTTGATCCGGAAGTTCGCAGGGAGGCGCTGCGGGCGCACTATGTCGTTTATGTCGTCGAAGGGGATCTCACCCGGGATCAGGAACAGCAATTGCGCTCGTTGATGGCCTACAATAAGCCCCTGCTTTTGGCACTCAATAAGATTGATCGCTATTCTTCGTCAGAGCAGAAGCAGATCCGGCAGCAGCTTCAGCAACGCCTCGCCGATTATTCGGACGCCGAGGTAGTTGCGGTCCAGGCCGGGGGGCGTGAGGAGCTCATCCGGGTTCGAGCGGATGGGCAGGAGGAGCGCGTAGTCCGTGAGCGCTCCGCTCAGGTCGCGGAGTTGGCCAGAGCCCTTCAGAAGCGGCTTGATCGCGACCCTGAGACTCTCGAGCGTATGCGTGATACGGCCCTTTTCCTGCTCGCAAGCGAGGAGCTCGCTGAGGCTGAACGCCAGCACCTACAGGCTGAGGCTGACGCGCTAGTGAACCGATACGCTCACCGCGCCGTCCTCGGGGCCCTGGCCTCGGTTGCACCGGGATCCGATCTGATTATCCAGGGCACGCTCGCCGTTCGGCTCATCCAGGAGCTATGCCAGTTGTACGAGGTATCGCCCCGTCAACTAGAGATCGATGCCGTGCTCCAGATGATCGGGGGACGCCTTCGCAAGCAGACCAGTTTGATCCTCGGTGTGGCGGGCAATGCTCTCAAGGCCTTCCCTGGGGTTGGCACCCTAGCCGGCGGCGCGGCCCATGCCGTGGCCTACGGTTTGATCTTCGAGAGCCTTGGCCGCTCCGTGGCGCACACCTTGGCAAGTCGCGGAGAGCTTCGACCCCAAGTCGCGGCCCGCGCCTTCGAGGAGGAACTTCATGCGGATTTTCAGCAGCGTGCGAAACATTTTGCCCAGCTGGCGCTGGCGCAAGGTAACAACGCCTCCCCACGCTCCCGACAGTGAGGAGGAGGGCGACGATCGTCACCTGGCCCAGGCTGCGCATAGCCTGCGCCGGCTGCTTGAGGATCCAACGGTCCCTCCCGCGTTGCGGGTCAGCTTAGCCGAAGACTATCAGCAGATCGAGACGATGTGTCACAAACTGGAATACGGCCACATCCATCTCGCTGTGTTCGGGAAAGTGGGCGTTGGGAAATCAGCCCTTCTCAACGCCCTCCTGGGCCGGTCGCACTTTGCCATGGGCCCGTTGCACGGGGTAACCCGGCACCCGGAATCGATTCAGTGGGGAACCGACGAGGCGGAGGGTGTTTATCTATTTGATACGCCAGGGATCAACGAAATTGCGGGGGAGGAACAGGAAAAGCTTGCCCACGAGGTTGCGAGCCGGAGCGATCTGGTCATCTTCGTGGCCGAAGGGGACTTAACCCGCTCCGAGGTGGCCGCCCTGCGCACCATCGCAGCCGAGCAGCGCCCCGTCCTATTGGCCCTGAACAAGACGGATCGCTATACCCACGAGGAGCGTCAACTGCTTTTGACCCATCTCGCTGAGCGCACTCAGGGCATCATTCGGCCAACGGATATTGTGCCCGCATCGAGCGCCCCCGCGGAGCGGATTGTCCTCCAGGTGGATGCCGAGGGCCAAGAGCATGAGGTTCGCCGTCAGCCGCCTCCGGAGCTGGAGGCTCTGCGTGATCGGATCTGGACCGTCTTGGAAAACGAAGGTAAGACACTCGCTGCCCTCAACGCGAGCCTATTTGCCGCTCGGCTCAGTGACCAGATCGCCTCTCGCATTACCGAGATCCATCGCGATCTGGCCGAACGTGTTGTTCGGACCTATTCCCTGACCAAGGGCCTGGCGGTGGCTGTCAATCCGGTGCCCGTGGCCGATCTCCTCGCGGCAGCGAGCTGGGATGTGGCCATGGTGCTACGCTTGAGCAAGGTCTATGGATTGCCGATAACGCGGGCCGAGGCCGGTCGCTTGGTGACCACGATTGTTGGTCAGCTCGGGGCCTTGATGGGCACGGTCTGGGGCATCAATCTGGCCTCGGCTAGCCTCAAGGGGTTTAGCGCGGGGCTTTCTGTGGTTTTGACGGCCGGGAGCCAAGGGGCACTGGCCTATTACGCTACCTATCTGGTGGGGCGCGCGGCAGAGCACTACTTC
>CAYVMM010000179.1:0-3179 GCA_964452535.1 uncultured Gammaproteobacteria bacterium
CGGGGGGGTGATCCTGGGGATTGCACAGTCCGCCGTCAGCAAGGCCTACGCCCCAGGTAACAATGTGCTCATCCACTTCAGCCACGACGACGGCCGCCGCGCCGCCGCCATTCTGACCTACCAGCCGGTGAGGGCCGCGTAATGGCCAACGACGTCTTCGCCAATGGCCGCGAGATCTCTTGCAAGGCCGCGGATGGCAAGTCTATCGCCGCTTTCCCCGACGTTTGCTTCACACCGCCTGAGAATCCAGCAACGCCGCCTGGCACGCCAGTGCCCTATCCCAACACAGGCATGGCGAAGGACACCACCAGCGGCAGCAAGAACGTCAAGATTTCTAAAAAGGAGGTGATGCTCAAGAACAAGTCCTACTTCAAGAAGAGCACCGGGGATGAGGCGGGGAATGCCACCAAGAAGGGCGTGGTGACAAGTGTAAATCGGGGGAAAGTATATTTCACGAGTTGGTCCATGGATGTCAAGGTCGAAGGACAAAACGCGGTCCGCCATTTCGATCTTAGCACTCACAACCATGCGTCCCAGCCCCCTAACACGCCGCCATGGCAATACATGGACTCCATGGCAGTGCCGCCGTCGGAACATCCTTGCAAGGAAGAGATCGTTTCAGCGCAGGAGGAATGCTCGTCGTCCAAGGTTAAGCATGGAAAGAGGACCAATTGCACAGACGAGTGTAAAAAGGCGATGGGATGCATACTCGTGCCAAAATCCAAGGACAAAGAAATGTGTTGCACGCCCAATAACACGGGCGACCATCTGATCGAGGATCACTGGATCCGTTCGGATGGCGAGCTATTACCTGAGTTTTCTCATCTGGCCGAGAAGAAAGGTGGCCGGTATGTGAAGTTGTATGGGCCCTATGGAGGAGCGCCCACCATGTGCGTGAACAATTCGCGCTATCATGGCAAGCACGGGGTTGCCCACGGGACCCGTGGCGTGATGGAAGACAACTTCATCAAGCCGGGTAAGCGCTTTACTTATGCCGCGGGGCGCGGCATGGCGATACACGCCCATAAGCATGCCTATCCCGACAGCGGCTGCTCACGGGCCTGTATTGAGAGTCAGCTGGACGATTTCTACGGCTCGGAAGGGCAACGCGAGCTCGCCAAACCGGATCGTAAGCAAAGTCTGCGTTCGGAGCAGCGCAGCAACGCGATGGAGCGAGTGTATAAGGGGCGAGGCGGTGGCGGGATGTCGGGTTAGCGAGGTCAGCGAATATGGACGAGTTTCCGGAATCTACCTATACGGGCGTGGTTGTCTACAAAAAGAGCCACATATATCTGTCCAGCGTCAGCGATGAATTAGCCGAGCAGGATATCGATCACGCTGCGATATTGAGATGGCGGGATGGCGCCTGGGATTTCGCAACCGTCGACATGGCCGTTTGCGGCATGTGCGTGGTCGACGGTGAGGGGCATCGGCTGCTGAACTTGGGTGTTGAGGGCACAGTAGTTATTTTCACCTTTCCGGGGGAGCAGACAGAGCATATCGACCTCTCCGAGGAGGGACCCAGCGATCTAGTCAATCTAAGGGCACTGCGCAAGATCGACGGGCTAGTGTACGCGGCGGGGATGGCTCGCCTGGTCTATCGGCGACCTCGGGAGGGGGTTTGGGAGCCCATCCACCAAGACCTCTTCGTACCAAGCGGCGAGCGGGTGGAGGCCGTCGGACTGAATGCGCTGGATGGATTCAATGGCCAGGAGATCTATGCAGCTGGGTTCAACGGTGAGATTTGGTACTACAATGGCGCTGCCTGGAAGGAGACTGTGAGTCCTACCAATCTGGTCCTCAACTGCGTGTTATGCGCCTCGGATGGCTATGTCTACGTGGCTGGCATGGCAGGAATCGTTCTTCGGGGACGTGGCGATCGATGGGCGGTAATAGCTGACGGATCGGAGCCAGGCGATTTCTGGGGTATCGCTGAGTTCAACTCTAACATTTGGTTGGCCAGTGAAAAGGGTGTCTTCCGCGTGGAGGGGGGGGATCTGGCGCAGATCGACATGGGTTTCGAAAAGGCCATCTCCACAGCATATCTGGACTCGGGGGACGGCATACTGTGCTCCGTTGGCAACAAAGATGTGGCGATAACGGAGGACGGGGGCTGGTGGACCCGAATTCCGAAACCATGGCCATAGGTACTGATAAAATAAAATAGCAAAAACAAGGCGCTTCCGGAATCCGTGTGGGTACCCTCCGAAGATATGACCAACTGACGGAGTGAGTGAATGCGTGATACGGACCTCTACGCTCGGATCCTGAACCTCCAAGCCCCTTGGTAGGTTTCCTTCTAGGTTGGAATTGGGGATAGGCCCATGACTCAACCCCGTTCCGCCCAGGTTTCGGTCTCAGATACCCCCTGGTACCACTGTGTCTCTCGTTGCGTCCGGCGGGCTTTCCTATGCGGGGCGGACCCGGTGACCGGAATGAGCTATGAGTATCGTCGAGGCTGGATCGCCGCCCGTATCCAGAAGTTGGCGTCGGTGTTTGCCATCGACGTGGCCGGTTATGCGGTGATAAGCAACCACTTCTATGTGGTGGTGCGCATCGACGCCGAGCGGGCAGCGGCCTGGACCCCCCGACGAGGTGCTGGCGCGCTGGACTATGCTGTTTGCCGGCCCACCGCTGGTGCAGCGCTACCGGGAAGAGGGTTGCCAGGCCCTGGATGAGGGCGAGGTGCTTGTGGTGGCCTAGCTTCGCCGAGCGGTACCGTACCAGCTTGCAGGAAAGGTAGCGAGCGTTTGTGTCTGATATTCCTCCATCTCGCTCTACTCGTTCCCATCGTCGGTCTCCTGTTTGCAAGGAAGGCAATCCCAGTACTGACGCTACACGTGGCCCCTTGGGCCACAATGACGATGCGGAGCTTTCGATAGCCGTTGAATCGCTACAGCTTATCGATATGGAGGGCATTGGCTTGTATTTAATCAGCCTGTTATGCGTTACGAAGTGATCCGGTACCTTTGGGGTCATAACTGCGATCTCGCTGCGGATAAGCTGAAAGGGCGTGAAAATCGGACTAGTGACGGCATTATTATTCCTGTCACCCACTGGTGTCTTTCATCTGAGCTCTATGAGAGCGTCCGGCCGGTAGTTCAACAGAAAATTGAAAGATTAACAGGCTGCTGAAAAACTCGAAGTTTGGCACCCTTCGGACGTCGCCACGAATCTAA
>CAYVMM010000180.1:0-3173 GCA_964452535.1 uncultured Gammaproteobacteria bacterium
GTCACCCGGCCATGCGGGTCCATCTCGACCAGTGCATCCAGTGCACCCGCTGCGTCCGCGCCTGCCGGGAGGTTCAGAACAACGACGTCATCGGCTACGCTTTCCGCGGGGCCGAGTCCAAGGTCGTCTTCGACTTCGACGATCCCATGGGCGACAGCACCTGTGTGGGCTGCGGGGAATGCGTCCAGGCCTGCCCCACCGGGGCCCTCCTGCACACCGGGGAGGTCACCGACGGCACACCCGACCATCAGACGGACACCGTGTGCCCCTACTGCGGAGTGGGCTGCCTCCTTACTTACAATACCAAGGACAATCGAATCCTCTACACCGAGGGCCGTGATGGCCCCTCCAACCACGAGCGCCTCTGCGTCAAAGGCCGTTACGGTTTTGACTACGTCCATCACCCGGACCGCCTGACCACGCCGCTGATCCGCCGCGAGGACGCACCCAAGGAGGCAGTGGATCTGGATACCCTTACCCAGACCGAGGCTCGGGCTCTGTTCCGCGAGGCCTCCTGGGACGAGGCCCTGGATGTGGCGGCGAGCGGGCTGCGCCGGATCCGGGACGAGACAGGTGGGCGTTCGTTGGCCGGCTTCGGCTCAGCCAAGGGCTCCAACGAGGAAGCCTACCTGTTCCAGAAGTTAGTCCGGGTCGGATTTGGCTCCAACAATGTGGACCACTGCACCCGGCTCTGCCACGCCTCTTCCGTGGCGGCCCTCCAGGAGATGATCGGCTCCGGGGGGGTGACCAACCAGGTAGAAGAGGTAACCGATACCGAGGTTATACTGGTGATCGGTGCCAATCCCACCGAGAACCATCCCGTGGCCTCCTCCTTCATCAAAAACGCCGCCCGCCAGGGTAAGACCCTGATTTGCATCGACCCTCGACGGACCGGTTTGGCTGCCGACGCCGACTATTTCCTCCAGTTTCGGCCCGATACCGACGTGGCCTTGCTCAACGGGCTAATGCAGGCAGTGATCGAGCAGGGCCTAGTGGACGAATCCTTTGTCGCCAAACGCACTAATGACTTTGAGGCTCTTAAGGAAAACCTGAAGGCCTATACCCCCGAGGCAGTGGCCCCAGTGGTCGGAATCGATGCCGACATCCTCCGCGAGGTTGCCCACGTCTACGCAGGGGCCAAACGGGCCATGATCTTCTGGGGCATGGGCATCTCCCAGCACATTCACGGGACCGACAATTGCCGAGCGCTCATCTCCTTAGCCCTGATTAGTGGCCAAGTGGGGCGCCGTGGTACCGGTCTTCATCCATTGCGCGGTCAGAACAATGTCCAGGGAGCCTCCGATGTCGGCCTGATTCCCATGGTGTACCCCGATTACCAGAAGGTCACAGATCCCAATGCCCGGGCCTGGTATGAGGCCTTTTGGAACATCGAATTGGATCCGAATACCGGTTTGACGGCAGTGGAGATTACCAACGCAGCTGCCGTCGGTGAGATTCGGGGGATGTACATCATGGGGGAGAACCCAGCGATGTCCGAGCCCGAGCTAGCGCATGCCCGGTCCGGCATTGCCGCCCTGGAGCATCTGGTGGTCCAAGACTTATTCCTGACCGAGACCGCCTGCCTAGCCGACGTTGTCCTACCGGCCTCGGGAGCCCCCGAAAAGACGGGCACCTTCGTCAACACCGATCGTCGCGTTCAGCTCGGTCGCCAAGCCCTGGATTTGCCTGAGGGCGTGCGTCAAGACTTGGACCTCATCCAGGCCCTCGCCCGTCGGCTAGGACTGGACTGGAACTACGGCAAGCCCGCCGCAGTCCAGGAGGAATTTCGCCGAGCCATGCCCAGCATCACCGGCATATCTTGGGATCGTCTGGAACGAGAAGATTCGGTAACCTATCCTTGTCCGGATCCCGCCCATCCCGGTCAAGGGGTCATGTTCGCCGAATCGTTCCCTACTGCCGACGGCCGGGCTCAGCTCGTCCCGGTTCGATTCCACCAGGGCCATTACCTGCCGGATCAGGAATACCCCTTTGTGCTGATCACGGGTCGGCAGCTCGAGCACTGGCACACCGGCGCCATGAGCCGGCGGGCATCCACCCTCGACGCCTTGGAGCCCGATCCAGTGGCCATGCTCCACCCGGGAGAGCTGGAACGATTGGGCCTGGCTCCAGGCAAGCAGGTAACCATTTGCTCCCGGCAGGGGAAAGTGACACTATTCGCCCGGCCCGATGACGGCCTCCAACCGAAGCAGGTCTTCCTTCCATTCGGTTACCGGGAAGCGGCTGCTAACCTACTAACCGACGAGGCCATCGACCCCTACGGCAAGATCCCCGAATTCAAGTTCTGCGCCGTGCAAGTCACAGCGGTCGAGGAAGCCCAGCCCGCAGTGGGCAGCTCCGCCGAAGTCGGCTAACAGGAGACGAGCAACCCATGAACGACACCTCCACCCCGCGCGCCATCGCCGACATCCAGGCCAGTCCGGATAACCGGAATATTCCCATTGACAAGGTAGGTATCCGGGAGATCCGTCACCCCGTGCGCGTTGCGCAGCGCGGAGGCGGCGAGCAGCATACCGTAGCTACCTTCAATATGTACGTGGACCTCCCGCACCATTTCAAGGGGACACACATGTCCCGCTTCGTGGAGGTACTGGAGGAGCATGAGCGCGAGATCTCAGTTTCCGCGCTGCGGAGGATGTTACCTGAGATGACTGAACGTCTTGGTGCGGAATCGGGCCACATTGAGATGAGCTTCCCTTATTTCCTGGACAAGACGGCACCCATAACCGGGGTGGGAAGCGTTATGGACTATCAAGTGACTTTCATCGGGAGCCTCGTCGGTGGAGAGACCCGAATGACCGTGCAGGTGATCGTGCCTGTCACCAGTCTGTGTCCCTGCTCCAAGGAGATTTCCCGATACGGTGCCCACAACCAGCGCTCCCACGTTACGGTGACCGCTGAGGTCCATGATTTCCTATGGGTGGAGGAGCTTATCGAGCTGGTCGAGACGGAGGCTTCCAGCGAGCTTTACGGTCTTCTCAAGCGCCCGGATGAAAAACGGGTCACTGAGCGCGCTTACGACAACCCCAAGTTCGTGGAAGACATCGTTCGGGACGTCGCTCAGTGCCTGGAGGGCGATACCCGGCTGACCGGCTATACGGTGGAGGCGGAGAACTTCGAGTCCATCCACAACCACTCCGCCTACGCCATGATCC
>CAYVMM010000181.1:0-3167 GCA_964452535.1 uncultured Gammaproteobacteria bacterium
ACCGCCTTCGTGGCGGCGGGCGGCGACGGCAATCAGTTCGGCAAGGGCAGAGACTGCTCGGCCTGGCTGGGCCTGGTGCCCCAGCAAGCCACAACCGGCGGCAAACCCCGGCTTCTCGGTATCAGCAAACGGGGCAACCGCTATCTCCGGACGTTGCTGATCCACGGGGCCCGGGCGGTCCTCCAGCAGGCCCATCGGCGCGCGGATACCCTGGGGTATTGGGTCCAGCGCGTTCGAGATCGGACGAATGCCAACAAGGCCGCTGTGGCCCTGGCCAATAAGCTGGCCCGGGTGGCTTGGGCGGTGCTGACCCGCGGCGAGCCCTTTCAAGCCAAGGTGGCCGCCGCCTGAGCTCCGGCACGCTCGCCGGGCAGGAACCACTTCGAACCTCGTCAAGAGTTAACCCCGCGTTCGATTGCAAGCGATGAAGCAATGGCGGAAACGGAAACCGGCATGCTGGCACCCTGAGCCGAAAAATGGCTCGCCGAAGCCGGAAGTTTATTCAGGACAGCATGCGCGGATGGCTCCATTGCGGCTCGGGGCGCAGAGTGCCCCATCTAGAAGCCGGATAGATTTAAGCAATCCGTCCCTCCTCCATGAAGCGGATCGCTTGCAATTTGGGAGCAGGCCATAGATTTTTGGCGCGCCCGGGAGGATTCGAACCCCCGACCTACTGATTCGTAGTCAGTCGCTCTGTCCAGCTGAGCTACGGGCGCGTTGTTTACTCTTTTCAGTCACTTCAGCCCCGAGTACAAAGACAGTATACCGCGGGTTGCGAGGCTGAAACAGGTGGGGAAACTGTTTGAACACCCAGCTTGCCTGATCCGGTTCCCCATTGTGAAGAAATTGGATAAATGCTGCAGGGTTGGGCCCCTGCCACCTGCCCTGGAGCCCCGATTTTTGCTTAGGACCTGAGGTACGCCCCTTTTGGGGAGTGGATCCACGCTCTCCTCTGCGTTGAGGCGGTTCGGTCAAGACAAAATTGCGGGTAAAGCCGCGGACCACGAGGCTATAGCTGCTATGCGGCAGTTCCTGTACTTCTCTAAGTGGGCAGCTTATCTCGAACTGCCGCGCCTCGATCTCATCCAGCACCCGGAGATGGACCGTCTCGACCGGCTCGAGCGCGACTTCTTGGGTGGTTGAAGCCGGATGATTGGCGCCCGTGCGGGCCGCTTCCGGCCAGAGGCTGATCACCGCCATCAAGGCAAACGCCCAAACAGCTGGCGGAGAGGGAGGGATTCGAACCCTCGATGCGGGGTCAACCGCATACTCCCTTAGCAGGGGAGCGCCTTCGGCCGCTCGGCCACCTCTCCGAATCCGCAGCCTCATCTATTACGCTAGCCTACTTCCATTCTGATTGTCAAAAGGTGGGGACTTGCGCTCAATCCCCAATGGCGGGCCATTCAAGCATCGCCAACGACCCTTTGGCGCCGTTGCTCGGCAAAGTCCAGCATACGCTGGAGCGGAATTCGAGCCTGTTCTTGAATGGCGGGGTCGATTTGGATCTCATTGCGGCCAGTCTCCAGGGTCTTGGCCAGATTCTGCAAACCGTTCATCGCCATCCAGGGGCAATGCGCACAGCTCTTACAGGTCGCGCTCTTACCTGCTGTCGGGGCCTCCAGGAAGGTCTTGGTGGGGGCCAGCTCCTGCATTCGATGGAAGATCCCACGGTCGGTGGCGACGATGAAGGTCTCTGCAGGGGACTCCTGCACGGCGCGGATCAATCGGCTTGTGGAGCCCACCACATCGGCCAGCTCGATCACCCCCTCGGGCGATTCGGGATGGACCAGGACCTCCGCGGCGGGATAGCGTTCCATCAGTTCCTTGAGTTCCTCCCGCTTGAAGGCCTCGTGGACGATACAGGAGCCGGGCCAGTGCAGGATATCCGCCCCCGTTACCTTCTCGAGATAGCGGCCGAGGTGGCGATCCGGGGCCCAGAGGATCTTTTCCCCTTGGTCGGCGAGGTAGCGAATCACATCGACCGCGATCGAGGATGTGACCACCCAGTCGGCGCGTGCCTTCACTGCCGCACTTGTATTGGCGTAGACCACCACAGTGTGCTCCGGGTGGGCATCACAGAAGGCCGCGAACTGATCTGCGGGGCAACCGAGATCCAATGAGCACGTCGCCTCAAGGCTCGGCATCAGGACCCGTTTCTCCGGGTTCAAGATCTTGGCGGTCTCGCCCATGAAGCGGACCCCAGCGACTACGAGGGTATCGCCCGGATGGCGCGTCCCGAACCGGGCCATCTCCAGGGAGTCGGCCACATGCCCCCCGGTCTCCATAGCGAGATCCTGGAGATAGCCCGAGGTGTAGAAATGGGCCACTAGAGCAGCGTTGTGCTCCTTGAGCAGCCTCTTGATCCGGTCGTTGAGGGCCTGCTGCTCGGCCCATCCCAATTCGGCCTCTCGCTCCTGGACAAGGGGGCGCGCAGGCAAGTCTTGGTGATCGATAGCGGGCCTGTTTATCACTGCGTCCATACTCTTCCTCCCAGGTCCCTCCCTAGTTACAGCTTGAGCGCGCCGAGCGCGTAGTGTACTTCTTTTCTAAGAGTGGTACAAAGAGAAGAGGTTCCATTATTTGAGTGGCTTCGGGCGAGAGGGGGATCATGGGACGGTTCATAGATTCTAATGGAGACCGGACGCGAAGGGGCTCACCCCACTGGCGGATGCGACCCGGCTTGGCTCACTTCCTGATCACCCTCTTCCTGAGCGGGCTCACTCCCATATCGATGAGTGCCCCGAGTGACCAACCCGGTATGAGGGAGCAGCGATTTGCCCAACCGGCGAGTCCCCAGGGCTCGACTGGACCCGCTTGGCCCCCCGAGATCGGGCAGGCCCTTGGGGGCGATGAACTGGAAGAGTGGGAGGAGGCGAGTCGGATCTGGTTGAGCGACCTCTTGCTCCAAGTCCGTGTCAAGTCGGTGCTCGCGGCCGCCCTTGGCCACGAGGCCTTGGTCGCTGTTGATGTGGACGTCACAGAGGGCCAGGTGATCCTGACCGGGACCTTGGCCTCTTGGGAGGAGGTCACACGTGCAATCACCTCTGTGCAACAGATTGAGGGCGTCCGCGGGGTCACCCCTCGGCTGCGTGCCGAGGAGGCTGTCTAACCACGCTCAAACGCGGCGGGCCTGCTCGGCTGCATTCCCGAGGTAGGTGGCCGGGGTA
>CAYVMM010000182.1:0-3141 GCA_964452535.1 uncultured Gammaproteobacteria bacterium
GCGCTCATATCGCAGAGATCACCGATCCCCTGCTCTTGGTCGCTCTGGCCCTAATTCGGGCCTGGCGATCAGGCGAGCTCTTCCCTTCGCAGGGCCTTCCGGAGCAAATGGGGCACCAGCAAGCGAACCGGCATCCGGAGGGCATGGGAGCGAATATAAAGTAGCGCTTGAGCCGGACGAGTGAACAGGCCACGGCACAGCGGGTGGTCCGGACGTAAGCCCTCATCGTACAACCGATCCAAGAAGGCCACCCGGCTTCGAGAGCGCTCGGTTGCAGCCGGCGGCGGAATGGCTTCAGTCGGGACGGGCGTTTCTAAGAGGTACCGGCTCCAGCGCAAGGCATCGGCTAAGGGGGCCAGCAGCTCCATGAGCCTTGCTCGCTCCTGGAGCTGACCCCAAAAACCGGGTCGCCCATGAAAGTGGCGAATAAGGGCATCCAAATCCATTAGATCCCGGAGCCCGTTCTCCATGGTCCCGTCGTAGAAGAGATGGGCCGCCGAATGCAGGATCAGGTCCTCAGAAGCAGGGATGCTGACCCGCCGCCATTCGGGAAGGGAATGGCGATCGGTCCACAATTGCTCAGGATCCGGCGTGAGCGGTCCCGTTTCGGGCAGAAGGGTGTGATGCACATCGATGACCGTTTCCCGTTGGCAATGCCGCATAGGGGGGATCTGGTGCATCCATTGACGATAGTAGCGTTGATCGTAGGGGTGATGATAAAGAGGCCTCCAACCGAACTGCTGCAAGGCCGCCTCGGCCTGGGCAACCTGATCCCGGGGAACCAGGATATCAACGTCCTCGAAAAGCCGGCCCCGGGCAGGAGGGAGCTCTCCAATCACATAGGCTGCGCCTTTCAACAGGACAAAAGAGAGCCCCGCATGAGCCATCGCCTCCTCGATTCGGCGAACCTCCCATCGGACATTGCGTCTGTGGGCTTCCGTCAGGCGTAGCTCAGCCTCGAAAACGCCCCGAACCCGATCTGGAAGCCCCAGCGCCTGGCCACGCGCTTTGAGCAGGCTAGCCAATCGGGCCAAAACCCCCGAGTGACGAGCCATATGGACAATGGCCTCCCATTGAGGCTCAGTCAGCGTTTGGGGCTCTAAGGAACCACAGTATAGTCCGAGCAGGAGCCGAGATTCCCCACTTTTCATGCGCTTTCTTTGGGTGCAGTGAGCCCCTCTAACCGTTGACAGGCCGCTTCTAGCTCGTCGTAGGCCAAGAAATAGAGGGGACGGGTGTTGCTCAAATCAACCAGAGTATGGAAGGCCTGTGCCCCGAGGATGCCGTAATTAAAGGCATTATCCACCAAGCAGCCAAAGCCCTCCTCGGGAGGAACCGGTTCCAATTGCGCCCCTTTGCCCGCCCCGAAAGCGGGGCGAACGACCCAGCCTAGCGGTGCCGGCTCCAAGGCTCGCCGAACAGCGGCCGTAGCAGGTCGCACATGAGCTACCGTCCCTTTGGCCGTATCCGTGCAAAGGGGGCCTAACCGAACCTCGGGCGCATAAGATCGGATCACCCGGATCGCATCGCCCTTCAGACTAACCGGGCGAGGCAAGGGATGAATTTGCCCCGTCTCCGGTTTTATTAAAGCCAGCTCATCGCTGAAAAGCCGCCACCCCCGAGCCATCAAGGCAGCGCAAAGGGTGCTCTTACCCGAACCCGGCGGACCGGGCAACACCAACACCCGACCTCGACGCTCCAAAACGCCCGCGTGAAGGAGCAAATACTGATGGGCATGACGGGCCACACACCAATTCAGGCCCCATTCCAAAAGGGGCAAGGCATGAGCCCTAGCAAGCGGATAGAAAGGCGCCATGACGTCGAGGCGAAAGACCACTTGCGGCCGCCACCAACGCCTAACGCCCCAGGGACGATCCAGCCGAATAGGGAAATCCGCAAAAGTGGCCGGAGCCCCCACGGGGAAATCGGCATACAGGTAAGGAAGCCAACGGTGGAGCTCCGGCAAGCGGGTCCGAATCCGGACCACGAACGGCCCGACATCCAGAGTCAGACCCTCTTGCCGACAAGCCGCTCGTACCTCGGGGACACGCAGCTCCCCGAGTAGCCTCATCGTTCAGTTACCGGTTCAATTAACCCCAAACGATGGAATTGACGCACTGCCTCGATAAGGGACTCTGTCCCTCCGAACGGAAGGGTTTGCCTTTCCAATCCCTTCATATCGCGGGGATAGGTCCCGGGAAGCGCGAAAAGGGTGCGCAAGCATGCCGCCCCTTCGGAAGTCACGACATGGGTATCGCCCGACTCCGGGTTTAAAACAGCAACACTGTCCCCAACGGCTCGAAACTGGAGATCCAGCCCAACCGGCACACGCCACCGAATATCGAGTGGATTTGACAGATCAACCATAGAAAAAGGGATTGAGGCCTTTCCCGACCCTCCTTATCATTCGAAGCGTTGTCCCCGCCTTTAGATGCAAAGGGATTCGGAAAGGGAAGATTGGTTATTCTGGGCTCTGTCGCCTTGTCATTAAAGCGCTCGGCACCAGCTCCAACGTCGTAAAGCAATGGTAGCGGCTAGCCCAAGGAGACCAATACCGAGGAGCCCAAGGCTAGCAGGCTCGGGGACGGTGGGTCGGATTTGTTTGTCCTTGCTAATCTGAAAACTGCCACCGCCAGCGATCGTCCGATCCCACTGGAAAGCCCAGGTAACATCACCGGTTAATGGCGACGTGCCATCCGAAAGGGTAGTCGGGCTGCTATCGAGTAGCCTGTTGAGCGTATTAAAATCGGAGTCGATTTCCCAGTGATCGGGAGCAGGAGTGACTACGGTCTCATTCAGTACGAACTGCGCATCTCTCTGGCTTACCGTGTTGGCGTTTTCCAGCCGAGCTGTATCATTATCGATTGTTTCATTGAGGTCAAAATCCGAATACTGGAAGAAGTGGAAATCGAGCGAGCCCGATGTATTGTTACTGATGGTGATCGTCTCAGCAATATCGGAGTTTGAAGAGCCCAACGACCCCCCAGAAAGATTGTAGTTGATCCCGATATCAAAAGGGGTACTATCATCACCATATTGAACAAACAGGTTGTTTTTATTCGTACTACCGTTCGTATCGGTTACAGTTTGGCTAATTGGCGTTAAAGAAGAGATGTTTGATTCGCCCCCGGTATTTCCTGT
>CAYVMM010000183.1:0-2587 GCA_964452535.1 uncultured Gammaproteobacteria bacterium
CACCGCCCCCGCGGGGTGTCTGCTGAATGCTCAGCCCCCACAGCCGGTGGCCGCCCGCCACATCATCGGCCACTTCGCTACCCCGGCGGTCATGGGCGCCCTGGGCCAAGCCATCCCCCTGCCCGCCGAAGGCGCCACCGGCCTGTGGGGCGTGAATATCCAGGGCACCGAGCGCCCCTGGGCGCAGACCGTTTTCCTCTCCGGGGGCATGGGGGCAGGCCCCCACTGGGAAGGCCTGGACGCCACCGCCTTCCCGAGCGGGGTGCAGGCCGTGCCGGTGGAGGCGATCGAGGCCACCACGCCGGTCCGGATACTGGAGAAATCCCTCATCGACGGTTCCGGTGGGGCCGGCAAGCACCGGGGCGGTCGGGGCCAGCGGGTGCGCTTGACGGTGGATGAGCCGGCGCGGGTGTCGGTCATGCTGAGCGAACTCGCGCGGGGGCGCCTGGCGCGAATGGGGGTGAGCCCGGTTGGCCTGGACGGGTGGTGCTGGAGGGGCAGGCGCTGGAGGCCAAGACGACCTTCGCAATGCAGCCCGGTCAAGAGCTGGACCTGGATCTGCCCGGCGGAGGAGGGTATGGGCAGCAAGGGTCGTAAAGAAACCGCCGGCTTCCTTGGGGGCGCTGGTGTGACTTGGACTCGTGAGATCCACTTGGATCACCCTGCATAGATACTTTGCTCCTCGGGAGCACCGAAGAGCGCCACAGGCTTGCTTAGGGATAGGTGGATGTTCAATTTCGCATTATTTAAAGAAAAATGGCGTGCCCATAATCGCGCCAAAACGGTACCCGCGGATGTGGTGAGGCCCGGTCCCGGTCAAGAGTCGGTCTGGAATTACCCCGCTGTGCCGATGGTAGAAACGGTGGGAGAGGCAATACGAGTGTTTTTGGCCCAGAGATCATTGACAGCAAGCACTCAGGCACTGCGTATAATTGAGATGGGCTTGCCGCCTTCCTACTACATTCCTCCCGAAGATGTTCGAATGGATTGGCTTGTTGCATCAAAAACGGAGACATGGTGCGAATGGAAGGGAAGAGCCCAATATTACACGATAGGCTTTGGCTCGCTTGAGCTCCACGACGTCGCTTGGAGTTACCCCGAGCCGGAAAGGGAGTACAGAGACATTGCCGGCTATATTGCCTTTTATCCTCAGGCAGTTGCGGCATATATTGGCAGATCGCGCGTACAAAGCCAGGCAAGTGTGTACTACGGCGGCTGGATGACGGAGCGCCTCGTGGGGCCCTTTAAAAACAGGCCCACCAGTGCGGAAGGAACGGATAAGAATCCTTAGTAAGATCTTGAGTGGTTTGCTTGCCAGCTAAGAAAGCCCAAAAAGCGTGCCTAATAGAATAAGAATGAAAGGTTTGGTTTTGACCCACCAGGCACCGATCAGCGCGACGATGGGGGCATGTTCAATGTACGTTTGAGGGCGATGCTTGCTAATGTTGAGGGACCCTTCAAGTGCCACGATTCGGGCCAGCGGCTGCGTGGGCCGCAATGCCATGGGGGGCGGTTCCGGTGGTCTGATTGAGGTTCCCCTTAATGCCGTCGTTATAGCTGAGCTCCTTGTGGCGGCGGTTCGACGAAGGGTGGGCTCGATCCGAGCAAGCAAAGGCTAATATCATTTTAGGCCGAGTATCAGCTCGTAACCCTTGATCTTGGCAGGGCAGGGAGCGTGTGAAGCGAAGCCTGGCCTATGCGGGGGGCAATGGGCCTGAATCCTTTCGATTCTCGAGGAGGTGTGGTCCATGACCCAGCACGGTTCTCGGCCGGCCCCGCAGGAGACCCTGCTGTCGGAGGCCAATCGGCCTTACCAGGAGGCCATGCACCGAATCCGGGAGCACCTGACGGGCAATATCCGGGATTCGGGGTCCGGGGCGATCCTGCCGCGCTACGGCCAATTCTCGCTAATGGCCTCTCGGATCCCGATCTTCGTCTTCGATCACCCGGGCATTGCCCGCCGGTTCCCCACCGCCTTCACCGATGGCCAATCGATCTTCCTCAACCTCGCGTTCCTCCGGGATATGCTCCGGGATGAGCAGGCTGGAGCCGGGAGCAATGTCATTCCCGTGCTGATGCATGAGATGCTGCATATGCTGCTGCAGCATACGCGAGGCCGGCACCAGCGGCAGGCGCCTCCCGAGACCGTCAACCGGGCCCAGGATATCGTGATCAATGGCATGCTGCTCGATGCCTTCGAGGGCTCGATTCGCTTCGGACGGTACTTTGTGGGCGACAGTCTGGGCATCCCTGGGGGGGTGGGGACCTCCCTTAGCGAACGGGAGCGTTACCGAGGGATGACCGAGCTACAGGTGCTGAAGGCCCTGCTGGGGGAGGGAGAGGAGGCCTCCGAAGATTCGGGGGCTCGGACCCAAGGGGGTAGGGGCCAAGAGGATGTGGGGGAGTCTGCCAAAATGGTCGAGACAGAGGGTGTGCCGACGATCACCCGTGGGATGAGAGACAGCTTCCGGGCGGTCCATGCGGGGATCGGCCCCGACGGCAGCGCGGGTGGGGACCTCGTTGACCCCTTTGAGTTACGCCGGATCCTGGAAGGAGAAGGCCTCCAGGGCGTGGCTGACAAGGCCGG
>CAYVMM010000183.1:2673-3129 GCA_964452535.1 uncultured Gammaproteobacteria bacterium
TGCCCGCTTGGCTCAGGATACCTTCCGAGCCCGGCGCCTCGCGGAGGCGGCCCGGGAGAGCGGCAGCCAGATGCCCGGATCCCATATCACGGATTGGTTTGGGGCCCGATTGGACACTCTGCACGAGCCCCGGATTCACTGGCGGGACGGGATCGAGCAGGCGCTTCTCGGAGGCAATGGGGAGACGCGCTACACCGACGACCTGCCCGGAGAGCTCTTCCACATGGATCCGACCGATATGGGGATGGCCGAGCCTGTTTACGATGGTGCGGTGGTGCCCCACCACCCTGCCCGCGCCTCACTGGTAATCGTGGACACCTCGGGCTCGGTGGGGATCGAGGTGCTCCGCAACTTCTTCAGCGAGGTGGCTGGCATGGTCCGAGAGGTGGAGGATGGCGGCCTGAGCCGAGAGATCCTGGTGGTATCAGCGGATACGGTCGTGCGCGGCGAGGCGAG
>CAYVMM010000184.1:0-3122 GCA_964452535.1 uncultured Gammaproteobacteria bacterium
GTACCTGAAATGGAGTCGGGGGTGGCCGTTGTGGCGAGCGCAGATGGCACGGTGACCGGACTGCGGGATGGTCGGCCCGACATCCTCAAGGACCGCATCCGACCCGAGGTCCTCGAGGGCAAGGAGGCAGGTAACGGGGTGGTCCTTGATCACGGCAATGGCTGGGTGACCCAGTACAGCCATCTCCGTCGCGGCAGTGTGGCCGTCCGTCCCGGCGAGGTAGTCCAGGCCGGGACGGTGCTTGGCCGGATTGGTCTGTCCGGAAAGACGGATTTCCCGCATGTGGAGTTCACTGTCCGCCACGAGGGCCAAGCGGTGGACCCCTTCACTGGCAAAGCCCCTCAATCCGGCTGCTCCCAGCGGCCCTCGTCGGGCCTTTGGCACCCGGTGACCCACGAGAAGTTAACCTATCGTCGGGGTGGACTCTTGAAAGCCGGCTTCGCGGCCGGCAAGGTGAGCCGGCGTCAGGTGAAAACGGGGGCGCTGAAGCGCCTGTGGCCCCAGCGCACGAGCGATGCCCTAGCCTTCTGGGTGCTGACCTACGGATTGGAGAAGGGGGACACCGAGCGCCTGCGCCTGCTGGGGCCCGCTGGGACCGTGCTGGCTGGGAGCGAGCGCACCATTGCCGGCGATCGAGCGGAGCATCTGATCCTCACCGGCCAAAGATTGGCGCGTGACTGGCCCCGAGGGCGCTATCGGGCAGAGTACACCCTCTACCGCCGTCAGGCGGGGCAAAGGCAGACCGTGGTCGATATTCAACGGTCTTTGCGGTTCCCACGCTCTCAGAAGGCGTCCGAATAGGGGGCGTTCCGTCCCACTTTCCTCCCCCTTGCCAGGGCCAGGCCCCTTGATGCAGCTGCAACCACTGACGCCTTCCCTGAATTTCGCTAAGATGTTGGCCCTTACGACTCGCTAAGCGGGAGAGCATCGTCTATGTTCGAGAGCCCGGAGCCGCTTACCGCGGAAAAGCACGCCGGCCTCCGCCTCAATCGCCAGCGGGATTACGGCTTTGCCCGCCAAGAGAAGGCGGTCCCCATCGCCTTATCGGAGGCTCCCCAGGCGGCTGGGGATATGCCCCTTGTCTTCTCCGGGGGGGAAGCGCCGAATCTGCTGGCGGTTCTCAGTCTGGACGAGAACCCCAATCCGTTCGTGGATGCCCAGGGCCGCTGGCGCGGGCGCTACATTCCGGCAATGCTTCGCCGTTATCCCCTGGCCATGGCTAGTGGTCAGCAGGAAGGTCAAGCGGTGGTGATCATCGATCCGGATGCCCCCGAGCTCCAGGATCCCCAGGGAGAGCCGCTGTTCGGTGAGGATGGGCAGCGCTCCGCCATCCTGGAGGAACGGATCCAGCTTCTGCAGGCCATCCATCGGGAAAGGGAGAAGGACGCCGTCATGATCCGATCCCTCGTGGATTCGGGGGTTCTCACCCCTCAGGAGGTGACCGTGGGCGAGGGCGAGTCCCGGCAAACCCTGGCCCAGGGCTTCCAGGTGGTGACGCGCGAGAAGCTCAATGCCTTGGACGATACCACCCTGGCGGATTGGGCCCGCCGCGGCCTGCTGCGGGCCATTGAAGCCCATCTGGAGTCGTTGCGCCACCTTCAGACCCTAGCCCAGGCAGCCCTGTCCACCGCTGGGTAAGGACAACCTGACGCGACTTGCCTTTTTGATAACCCGTTCAGGCACCACTGTGGCTGTTCGGGAGTCTCCAGAACAAAGCGATTGCCTATGGCCCAAGAACGCGCGGAGCTGAGGCAGGCCCTGGATGCCTTCCGGCACTCCTTTGTGATGGCGGGCTTCTTCAGCCTCTTCATCAACTTCCTCATGCTGGTCCCGCCCCTGTACATGCTGCAGCTCTACGACCGGGTCCTGACCAGTAAGAGCGAGGCGACTCTGCTGGCCCTCACCTTGATCGCCGTGGCGCTGTTTATCGTGATGGGACTGCTGCAGTTCGTTCGCTCGCGGATCCTCATCCGCGTGGGCTCGCGCCTGGATACAAGCATGAATGACCGGCTCTTCCACGCCATGTTCCAGCGCGGCCTCTACGATCCCGAGAACAGCTCGGCCCAGCCGGTCTCGGATCTGTCCAGCCTGCGCCAGTTCCTAACCGGCCAGGGTTTGATCGCCTTCTTTGATTCTCCTTGGATTCTGGTCTTCATTGGGGTCCTATTCCTATTCCATGTCTGGATGGGGGTCTTTGGGATTGTTGCCGCCATGATTCTGTTTGGCTTGACGGTGGCCAATGAGTACGCCACTCGGGGGTACCTGCAGCAGGCCAGCCAAGAGAACGTCAAGTCCCAGAATTTTGCCAACCACAATCTGCGCAATGCCGAGGTGGTCCATGCCATGGGCATGGAGCCCCAGGTTCGGCAGAGCTGGCTCAGTCGCCATCTGAGCTTCTTGGGCAATCAGGCCAAGGCCAGCGATCGGGCGGCCATTCTCACTAACTTGTCCCGAACGCTTCGGATCATGTTCCAGTCCTTGATGTTGGGACTGGGGGCCTATCTGGCAGTGAACCAGGAAGTGACGCCCGGGATGATGATTGCCGGCTCCATTATCTTGAGCCGGGCCCTGGCGCCGATGGACATGCTGATCAGCTCGTGGCAAGGCTTTACCTCCGCCCGATCTGCCTATAAGCGGCTCCAGAATTTGCTTGAGCGGATACCCCCGGAAGAAGCGGGCATGTCGCTGCCCGCGCCCAAGGGGCGGGTGGATGTGGAACAGGTGATCGCGGTGCCCCCGGGCGCCCAGGTACCGGCGCTGCGGGGGATCAGTTTCGCGGCGGAGCCGGGAGAGGCCGTGGGGGTGGTCGGACCCAGCGCTGCCGGTAAGTCGTCTCTGGCTCGGGTTCTGCTCGGCATTTGGCCTACCCGAACGGGCACGGTTCGGCTGGACGGCGCGGATGTCAGCCAGTGGAATCGGGACGAGCTGGGGCCTCACGTGGGCTATTTGCCCCAGGACATCGAGCTGTTCGAGGGCACGGTGGCCGAGAACATCGCCCGCTTTGGGGAGCTGGACTCGGAGAAGGTGGTGGCGGCTGCGCAAATGGCGGGTGTCCATGAGATGATCCTCCGTCTGCCCAATGGCTATGACACCCTCGTAGGGGCGGGGGGAAGCGTCCTGTT
>CAYVMM010000185.1:0-3091 GCA_964452535.1 uncultured Gammaproteobacteria bacterium
AGCGGGCCACGGTCAAGCGGCTATTGGAGGCCGCCGAATCCCATATGGCGGTCCGGCGCTTGACCGAGCCCCCAGGGAGCAATGCCTACGCGGCCTATCAGAAGGTCCTCGAGCTGGACCCGGACAATGAGATCGCTCGGCAGGGGCTCCAACGGATCAAGCAATATCAGGCCAAACAGGGTCGAAAGGCAGACAAGCGGACGAGTGTCTCTGTGCAAGAAGGAGGCGCAAGATAAGGGGGCGAAGGATAAGCCCCGTTCCCAAAGGTTGCAAACGCCGAATGAGGTGCTACAGTTCGACTAGGACTCCTTGTGTTTTTGCGGACAAGGGGTTTAGATTCTCCATGGAGAGTCCTTCTGCGTAGTTAGTGCCAGCAGTGGCCTAAGGAGGGTCGCTGTGGATCGAGGCCTCGCCTTCCTTGCTCCCCTCCCTGGGGCGGCAATCCGAGCCGCTTGCCTGGGAGCGATCGCCTTCCTCGTCGGCTGCGCTTCCTCGTCTAGCTCCAAGCTCGAGCTTCTCGATTCTGAACGGCGAAAGCCAGACCAGCTCATGGTGGTCGATTGCTTGCTCCCTGGGCAGGTGCGCAAGCTTGGCACCCAATTTACCTATCTCAGCCCACGCCGCCCGATCAAGACCACCGCGCGCGATTGTGAGATCCGCGGAGGCGAATATGTGGCCTACGATCGGGCGGATTACCGTACGGCCCTGAAGGTCTGGCTCCCCAAGGCGAAGGAGGGGGACCCCAAGGCCCAGACCTACGTTGGCGAGATCTATGAGCGGGGGCTTGGCGGGGTCCCGGATTATGAGCTGGCGGCCCAGTGGTACCGCAAGGCGGCGGAGCAAGGGCATACCCGGGCCCAGGTCAACCTCGGTTACCTCCATGAGCAAGGGCTGGGCGTCGAGAAGAACATGGTGACTGCCCTGAATTGGTATCGGAAGGCCTCCGGGTTGAGCAACGGCTTGGCCTATGCCTCCTCGGTCCAGAGTGCAGCCCAAGCGGCTCGGGAGGCGCGCGGCAAGTTGGAAAAGCTCCGCCAACAGGTCCAAAAGCTGCAAAGCCGGCTGGCCCGTCGCCGTTCTCAGCTGGAGCAGGCGCAGGCGGAGATGGCGGAGCTCAAGGATGCTCTCGAAGCCCAGCAAGAAAAATCGGAGCAGAAGAAAGAGTCGACGGATCAAACGCACATTGAAGAGCTGCGCCACAAGCTGGAGAAGCGCGAGCAGCAGCTCCAGGCGGAGCGCAAGGAGCAGGCCCAGCTTGAGCACGCGCTTAAGGCGACTCGAGAGCAGCTGAGTTCGCGGCTTGCGAGCGCGGAGCAAAAACGGGATCGCCTGCGTGGCGAGCTTGAGGATCAGCAGGCGGCCGTGGCCCGGCTACGGGAGCGGTTGGCCCAAGCGCGCGAGCAAGGCACTGAAGCCGCTGATGAGCAACAGCGCCTGAAGGCCCAGCTTGAAGGGGCGCAGGAGCGGGCGAGCGCACTGCGCGAGCAACTCGCGGAACGGAAAAATGCGGTCGCTGACCTGCAAAAGCAATTGACGCAGGCCGAGCAGCGGGCAGCTGAGGCACGCCAGGAGGTGACAGCGCTCCAAGAAGAGCGCAACAAGCTCCAGGCCCGGATCGAAAAGCTCGAAAAGAGGCTAAGCCAAACCGGCGAAGTGCGCGCGCAACGGCAGCGACTGAAGAAGCGACTGGAAAAACGAGAGAGCGAGGTCGCCCGTCAGCGTGAGGCCATCCAGAACCTCGAGGCGAAGTTGGCCAAGCTCCAACAACAGGGCCCCTCGGCCCCGCCGTCAGAAGACCAAGGGCCCACAGTCGAGATCATTGATCCCCCCTTGGCGGTGACCCGCGGCAGTCCCAGCATGCGGCTCCGCTCGCCGGTGGAGAAACTCAAGGTGATTGGTCGCGTGCAACCGCCCAAGGATCTGATGGCCTTCCGGGTCAATGACCGGGATCGCACCCAGGCCCTTGACGAAGAGGGGCTCTTTCAGGTGCAGATCCCTGTGAACAGGCAGAGGACCCCGGTCCGGATGGTTGCCGTTGACCAATCCGGCAAGCGGGCGAAGCTCGAGTTTACGGTGAACCCACCGGATCGGGATCAGGGACAGGCCAAAGTGGATCGGTCCGATTCGATCGCGACCCCCTCCGGGATCGATTTCGGTCACTATTACGCCTTGATTATAGGGAATAACAGCTACCCAAACCTGCCCGATCTTGAGACAGCGATCAACGACGCTCGGTCCGTAGCCCGGACCCTGAAAAACAAATACGGCTTCCAGACCCAACTGCTGCTCGACGCCGATCGCTATCAGATCTTGAGCGCTTTGAACTCGCTCCGAAAGGAGCTGACGGAGCAGGACAACCTTCTGGTCTATTACGCAGGCCACGGCGAGCTGGACAAGGCCAATGCCCGGGGGTATTGGCTACCCGTGGATGCCGAGGCCGATAGCACCGCCAACTGGATCGCCAATCCGGCCATTACCGACATCGTTAATGTCATGGCGGCCAAGCATGTCATGGTGGTTGCCGACTCGTGCTACTCGGGCACCCTGACGCGCTCCGCTTTGGCTCGCCTACAGACGGGCATGACCGAGGAGGCGCGTAAGAAATGGTATAAGACAATGGCCAAGACCCGCACGCGCGTGGTGATCAGCTCCGGTGGGGTCAAGCCGGTCCTTGACCGAGGCCGAGGGAGCAACCATTCGGTATTCGCCAAGGCCTTCCTCGAGGCCCTCAGGGACAACGACACAATCCTCGAGGGCTACAGCCTCTACCGGGATGTCCAGCAACGGGTCGAACGGAGGAGCGCGAGCTTGCCGGTGGAGCAGGACCCTCGTTATGCCCCGATCAAGCACGCCGGCCATGAGGCCGGGGAGTTCTTTTTCATTCCAGAGCAGAAGGTAGCCCAAGGCAGTCGGCCTAGGTTACCGGGCCGGAGTCCCCTGGCCAAACTTGCGTTCCCCTGAGCAAGGCGGTGATGCGACAACCATGGCCGTAATCGACGTTGAAGCCCTACTGACGGAAATCTCGGCAGATGCTCCGAGCGGTCCGGACCTCGAATACGAGCCGGCCTTTCGGGAGCTGGAGCGGCTCGCG
>CAYVMM010000186.1:0-3073 GCA_964452535.1 uncultured Gammaproteobacteria bacterium
GTTCCCCGGGGGATTCGGCGTGTGAGGTTAGCGAACTTTGAGCTTGCCGGTCATACCCGCTTCGGCGTGGCCGGTGACCTCACAGCGGATGGCGTAGGTGCCAGGCTCGGTGGTTGTGAAGCGCACGGTATCGCTCTCGCCCTTGGTAATGGTTTCGGTCATCACCTCTAGCTTCGGAATGTGCAGATTGTGGCCCATCACGGCGTTATTCTTGAGCGTCAGCACGACCTCGCTGCCGGCCGGCACGGAGAATTTGGCGGGCTGGAACTGAAACCCCTTCCGTGCCTCGACCGTGATCCGGACTGTCTCGCTCTGTTCGGCGCAAGCCGTCGATGAGGCCAGCGCTAGCGCAGCCAGTGCCGTCATGATGGGGATGCGTCGGAAGAGCCCGATCTCCATAGGGGATACCTCCAAGCGTCGGCCTCGCGTGAGAGGCGGGATGTTGCCTTTTGCTTTACGGGGACCCAGCAAGCGCTGCCCAGCGGCCAAGGGGTAGCCACCGGGCAGACGCTGTGCCGTTCTATTGCGCTGTCAGCCGGGTAGTGGCGCTGGCCTTCTTTGCTGCCGTATCATCCGTCCTGCATGTTCAGCTTCCATTCCGTAACCCGGTCCTCTTCGAACATCATATGGATGAAGGGCTGCTTCTTGCCGTTGGGCAGCTCGAAGGCGGTGTTGACGGCTTCGTGCACGGGGCCTTTGGGAGTTGGCTTGATCGGCAGCACAATCAGGTGGGTGTGATGCCGCTGCCCCGGGATGTGGCGCTGGCTGGCGTCGAGGGGCATCTCCTCGTCCAGTGCTAGCTCGTAGTCGCGATTGCGTACCACTTCGGTGGTCATGAGATGGGCTACCTTGGTATCGACCTTCTCGCCATTAACGTAGAGGTGCGCAATCCCCCACCAGGCACCGCGCGTGTACTCCTTGGGCATCAGCGGCGCACCCGTTCCGGTTGTCCCATGCAGCCAGCCATCGATGAGTACGCCGCCCTGGGTGGCATAGCCGGGGAAGGGCGGCTGGACCACGTGATCGAATTCCAGTCGGTACTTGTTGCCCGCGGGATCGTGGAACCAAGTGTCCAGCTTCACTTCGTCCGGGGTGTTACCGGGCTTGCCGGGCTGATCTTTGGGCACGCGGTCGAGCAGGGTGGTCTCGATATAACCGCTCTGGTTCGGCGGTAGGGGCTGCGCCTTGTCGCTGAACGGGGTCGGATGCGCGAAGACCGTATACTTGGTACCGGCGGCATTGGTCTTGCGGAATGGCTTCGGTGCCGAGACCAAAAGCGGTATCTCCTTTAGCAGCTGCCGGATCGGCGGCTTGTCCACCTTCGCCAAGATTGGCTTCAGGGTGCGCTTGGGATTGTCCGGCGTGCCGAAGACTTCCTCGCTGAGCTTGCGCGGCCCTGGCAGCACCCAGTAGACGGTTTTACCGGCCTCCTGCTTGAAGGTGGCCTTATTGATTAATGGGCCGCTCTTGTCGGCGCCAGCGGCCAATGCGCCGCTGGCGAGCAGCAAGGCGGCTAGCAATACAGCCCCATTTCGCATCGGATGTTGCATCAGCAATGCCTCCCGGCGGTTCTGTGATTTGTGCCTACGATGGGCCCGGCGATCTGCGTCCCGCCGTGCAGTCCGGTGGACGCGGCACTGGCCGTAGCTCGCAAAAGCCTACGCGTCGCCGCGCTGCTTCGGTGGCGCGAATAGGGTCAACAAGGCCGCAAATGACTATGAAAAAGGACAGGTCGGGTGCCGAATCGACGGCAAGGGATTCCGGTCCGTCGCGTCAGGCCATGCGCTTTTGTATACGCAGGCGCAGGCGATCCGGATTCACCATGGTCACCACTGGCCTGGTGGGCCGAGTCACTGCCTCGGCGCCGGCCTTGGCATTGGCGGTAGCGTTCTTCGTCAGATGCGTGGCCGCTCTAGAGCGGATTGGAGTTGGTGCCCCAACTCCGGCTTTGGGGGATCGCTAATGACCGGCCGATTCGGCGAGGTTTTAGTCCCAGGCCAAGGCACTGCCGGTCTGATATTCGGTGACTCGAGTCTCGAAGAAGTTCTTCTCCTTGCGCAGATTGGCTTGTTCATCGAGCCAGGGCAGGACATTGCGGGCCCCGGGGTAGGGTTCCTCCAGCCCTAGCTTGCCGGCGCGGCGATTCGCAACAAAGCGGAACTGCTCGTGGTGCTGCTCGGCGGTGTAGCCGAGGATGGGTTCGGGCAGCAGGTAGTGGGCGTAATCCCGTTCGGCCTCGTCCACCTCTTCCCACATGGTGGCTAGTGCGATGGCGTCTGGAGTGACGTTTTCCTCGTGCATGATCTGCTTGCACACCCGCAGGCCAAAGGTGAAATGCATCACCTCGTCGCGCATGATGTATTGCAGCTGCTCGGCGGTGCCGGTCATCAGTCCGCGCCGCTGTAAGCCGAAGATGGGGCTGAAGCCGTTATAGAACCAGGTGCCTTCGAATACCGCGGCGAAGAACAGGTAGGACAGCAGGAATTCGCGCAGGGCGTCGGGGTCGCGCAGATCCCGATCCGGGCATAGAGCGGCTTCCAGCCGGCGGTTGGCAATGGTGACTTTCCGGTGGATGGCCGGTACCACGCGATAGCGGTTGTAGATCTCGCCCTGATCCAGGCCGATGCTCTCGATGCAATGCTGATAGGCCCAGGTGTGCAGGGCCTCTTCGTATACCTGCCGGGCCTGATAGATCTGCAGCTCCGGGGCGCTCATCTTCTCCATCACCGCGAGGCCGATGTTGCGCATGGCTAGAACATCAGCGGTGGTCAGGTAGGCCAGCACATTCTCGAAGACGTGGCGCTCCGCCGCTGATAGACGATGGTGGTAATCATGGACGTCCCGAGTCATGTTGATGTCCAAGGGGGTCCAGTGGTTCTTGTTGGCCTTGAGGAAGTAGTCCCAAGCCCAGGGATAGCGGAAGGGGGCGAGCTGGTTGATATCGGTAAGCCCGCCCACCACGCGCTTGTCCTCGACGCGCACCGGGGCGCTCTCCGCGTCGGCGGGCTGCGGCGTCGGTTCGTCGTTCCAGGTCAGCATTGTGTCTCTCCGTTCGGTTGGTGGGGCCAGGTCG
>CAYVMM010000187.1:0-3072 GCA_964452535.1 uncultured Gammaproteobacteria bacterium
TGCCGTCGACGAGCTGCGCGGGGCCTCCTTTCATGACCCCGATAACGCGCCGGCCGCGAATGTGCTGGAGCGCGCCTATTGGGACTTCTTCGAGGTGGCGGGCAATCGGTTGCTGGCCAGTGCTGGGAGTGATGAATGAAGCCCGATCCTGAAGCGAAAGGGGCCTTACGCGAGGCGCTTTGCAATCTCCCGGATGTCTCGGCTCAGGAAGGCCTGACGCCCCCGGGGCCGGGGGAGCTGTATGTTCCGGATAGCCATACCAAGGCGCTCAGCCTGGATACCACGGTGGCGGTCGGTATGCGGGGGGCGGGAAAGTCGGTATGGACGGCGGCCCTGTTCGATGATGCGACCCGGCAGCGGCTGGTGGGGGCCGGGGCTCCGGCCACCCTGGAAGATACCTATGTGCGGGTCGGTTTCAGCAACGATCCGCATCAGGGGCAGCATCCTGATTCGGAAGTGCTGGGGCAGTTCCTGGAGACTGGCCTTGAGCCCCGCCATATCTGGCGCGGTGTCCTGGCCCAGAAACTGGCGGAGGTATGTGACTTAGCCTTGCCGGCCGAGCGTGCTAGTGAGGCGGCGAGGTGGGCCCGGGATGCCCCGGAAGGCTTTAACGAGCTGCTTGGCCAGGCGACCAGGGCCCTGGAGGAGAAGGGCAAGTACCTGCTTCTGGTCTTTGATTCCCTGGATACTATCGCGCCGGGAAGCTGGGAAAATGTCCGGGCCCTGACCCGAGGCGCCCTTGAGGTGGCCCTGGCCTGCCGCCCCTACCCGAATATCCGGATGAAATTCTTCATCCGGCCGGATATGGAAGAGGACGAGGGGGTTTTTGATTTCCGGGACAGCTCCAAGCTTCTACACAACCGGGTGGACCTGACTTGGCGGCCCGTGGATCTATACGGTCTGATCTTTCACATTCAAGCAAACGGGTCCGCCGGTGACGATTTCCGGATGTTGACCGAGCGGGTTACCAGTCTGACTTGGCAGCCAGCCGAAGGCTTTTACCGCGTGTCGGATAAGATTCGGGGTAACGAGAAGGCCCAGCGTCCCCTCCTGGAGGCTTTGGCTGGGCCCTACATGGGTGCCAATCACCGCCGGGGCTACACCTACACCTGGATTACCGGTCATCTGGCTGATGCCCACGGCCGGATCGCTCCTCGCAGCTTACTATTGGCCCTGCGCCAAGCGGCGTCCATTACCCGGGAAAAGTACCCGGAGCATGACTACCCCCTGCACTACGAAGCCATCAAGCAAGGCGTTGCCGAGGCATCGAATAGGCGGGTTCACGAGCTGAGCCGGGAGGATTATCCCTGGGTTACCCCATTGTTGAGGGAGCTTCGGGACCTGACGGTGCCGCTGGAAATCCCCGACCTGCGGGAGCAGTGGACCCAATCGGTCCTGAAGGAGGTGCTGCGGGTTTCCGAGGAAAAGCTACCGCCGCGCCGCTTCGCGTCCGCATCGGAAGGCAGCCGGGATATCGAGCTGCTCATCGACGACCTGGAAGAGCTCGGCGTCCTCTACCGGACCGAGGACGGGCGCATCAACATCCCGGATATCTTCCGGGTCGGCTTCGGGATTCGCCGGAAAGGGGGCGTTCGTCCGCCCAAGCGCGGGATGTGAGATGGCAGAAACTGTTATGTGCCCACCGCATTATGGTGCATAACGACGCAAACGATTGAAAAACAGCGGCGTGATAGTTGGCTTGGGTTCCACTGCCAGCCTTGCGGATCTACCCAGAGCCACAATGAACGCCCAACCCCTGGTCAATAAGGTCTGGAGCTTCTGCCACACCCTGCGCGACGACGGCGTGGGCTACGGCGACTACCTGGAGCAGCTCACCTACCTGATCTTCCTCAAGCTGGCGGCCGAGTACGCTGGCCCGTTCTATAACCGCGACGTGGGCATTCCCGAGGGCTACGAGCTTAAATCAAAATATTCATTGTTTCCTGGTCGCTCAGTTATCGAGGAGCTATTGGAGGAGCCCACTGGCCAGAAGTGGGAGTGGATGTGCGGGAGAGCTATGTCGAGTACTACGACAAGCTGCTGGGGGAGTACGATATCGAGTGGCCCAGAGCGATTCTGAGCCGGTGGGGCCGGGTAGCGGAGCAATTGTTGCTTTGATTGCCCGCCCGGGACTGTTTGGCGCCTGCAAGGCGCGGGTTCCCACGAAGGGAGCTTGAAGGATGCAAGGCCAATATACGGTGGTAGTGAAGCAGGAAGGCGAGTGGTGGATCGGCTGGATTGAGGAGGTCCCCGGCGTGAACTGCCAGGAACGGAGCCATGACAAGCTGATGGAAAGCCTGCGGGTCACCCTGGCCGAGGCGTTGGAGCTGAACCGGCAGGATGCCCTCGCAGCCGCAGACGGGGGGTATCGGGGAGAATCTGGAGGCGGGGTTACAGGGTTTTCGGCAGATGCTGGCTTCTCTGGAAAGCCCTGGGTCAGGTGAAGAGGAAATTTAAAAACCCGGGTTTGTGAAGTCCGGTGGAAAGGAAACCTGGCACGGATCGCTCCGCTAACCTGACCGCCTGCTAGACCCCCGAATGGCCAATTGGGGGCAGAAGACTTTCACCCCATCAGCCTCACGCCTATGCCGACGTGCCGTCCGCGTAGCGGACGACGGACACCGCGCCGCGGGCCTTCTTCCGCCGCTCGCAGGTCATGCGTGAACCGTGCTGCCTTTCCCCTTACCCAACAAGGTCGACATGCTCAAGGAAGGATTTCAGAGCTCGATACTGGACCTGCCCCTTCCCCTGTCAACGCTTAGCCCCCACCCTCGCGGGCGATGGCCCATGACCCGGGGCCCCGGCGGCTCGCCACACCTTATCCATTGCCCGGGCATACCGGAGGCCTCTATGGTGGTTCGTTACTGGGCTGAGTGGTGCAACCGACCCTGGGGTGCGAATCCGCACATGGAGGAGGTCGCGATGGAGCTTGCCGGGAACAATCCCTCGGCCGTGTCACACCTGGTGACCTTTCTGGGCGCGCCGGAGCGCGCCGAGGAGCCACTGAGCTATCACGGACTCCAGGGGTTCCTGTTCGCGGTGGCCACCGCGCCGGAGCTGGTGCCGCCCTCG
>CAYVMM010000188.1:0-3068 GCA_964452535.1 uncultured Gammaproteobacteria bacterium
GGCTCCTACGGGGGCCTGGGGCGAATCGACAAGGCCGTACCGGTTGGAAGCGCTTAGTCTCCATTGAAAGGCTCTGAAAGGGTTGGTCGGTAGAAAGAGGATTGACGAGCAATCCGTCGAGGTAACGCGGTCGTGGAAGCCATAGAGAGGGAGGCATGGAATGGAGAAGAGACGATGGGGTGGTGGCCGGGGCCTTTCTCCGCTATCGCTTCTTGTTCTGGCGGGATTGCTCGGCCCCGGCTCGGGATGGGCCGAGGTCTACGTGACCGGACCCTCCAATTATCGACAGCATCTCAAACGCCTCGAGCCTGGGGATACTCTGGCCCTGCAAGCGGGGGATTACCGGCAAGGCTTACCGATCCACAATCTGCGGGGGAAGCCCCAGAACCGGATTCATATTGCCGGGCCGGAGGGGAACCGAGAGGCCGTTTTCCATGCTCAACGCGGCCGCAATGTGGTGAGCATTGTGGATTCGGCCTACGTAACGGTCCGGGATCTTCGTATCGACGGCGGAGAGGAGCCGGTAGACGGAGTCAAGGCCGAAGGCCACAGCCGATTCGCCCATCACATTACCCTGCGTCATTTGGTTATTGAAAACTTGGCGCGAGATCAGCAAATCGTGGGGATTTCAACCAAGTGTCCGGCTAGGGGCTGGGTAATTCAGGATAATATCATCCGTCGAGCGGGGACCGGGCTCTATTTGGGGGATTCCGACGGAACGGCACCTTTCGTTGACGGGCTGATTGAGCACAACTTGGTCGTTAATTCCATCGGCTACAACCTGCAGATCAAACACCAGAACGGCCGACCGGATCTGTCCGGGATGCCTGAAAAGCCGGTAAAAACGGTCATTCGACACAATGTCTTCACCAAAGGAAAGGATGCTTCCGTTGGGAGTCGGGCTCGGCCTAATGTGCTAGTGGGCCATTTCCCGCCTCAGGGGCGAGGTTCCGACGACTTTTACGCGATCTATGGCAATCTATTCTACCGGAACCCGAGCGAGCGGTTATTCCAAGGGGAGGGGAATGTCGCCCTCTACGACAATCTGTTCGTTAATCCCAGCGGCGATGGCCTGGCGATCATGCCCCATAATGGCAATCCGCGACGGATTTGGATCTTTCACAATACGGTGGTGGCAAGGGGAACGGGCCTCTCGTTCCGTCCCACGGAGGCTACTCGAGAACAATTAGTGACGGGGAATGCGTTCTTCGCTGATAAGCCCTTCAGTGGTCCATTCGAGCGCAAGGGCGGGAATATTAAGGCGGGAGCTCAGGAAGCCGAGGAAGCCCTTGTTGCGCCTTTCGCCCCACTGGGCCATCTAAGCCTTTGGCCTCAGGGGAGAAGCCTCCGTAGGAAAGCGGCTCTACCGGGCTGGATCCTGTTGCAGCTTCCCGATGCGGGTCAGGATTTCGAGGGGCGACCGCGATCCGGCCAATACGCCGGCGCCTACATGGCTTCCGGGAAGGGGCCGAAATGGCGCCCGGCTCTCGAGATTAAACCGCGGTTGGAGGGCCTGAGTTCCCGGCCTTTGGTTGGGTTGCCTTAATGCGTCGCTTGCGCCGGGTGGCAGCCATTCTGCTAGTTTCCTTGTTGGCAACGCCAATTACGGCCCATAGCAACCTGCCGGACCAGATTGATCGCGTGGAACCGGCCATTGTGGCCATTGGGAGCTACAACCCGCTCGCCCAGCCGGCGGCCCGATTTCGGGGGACAGGGTTTGCGGTCGGTGATGGCCGCTTGATATTGACCAATTACCATGTCCTCCCGGAGGATCTAGAGGCCCAAAAAGGGACTCGCTTAGCCGTCTTTGTCGGTCGTGGAGACCAAGCGCAGCCGCGTCGAGCGGAAAGGGCCGCGGTGGATCCGGATCACGATTTGGCCTTGCTACGTATTAAGGGTGACCCCCTGTCCGCCTTGGAGCTCGGTCGCTCACGGTCCGTTCGTCCCGGCGAGCGGTTTGCCTTTACCGGGTTTCCCATTGGGATGGTCCTAGGCATGTACCCGGTGACTCATGAGGGCATTGTCTCCGCTGTCACGCCCATTGCCATTCCCCGAGGCCAGGCGCGATCCTTAGATAGCCACACCATCAAACGGTTGGAAAACCCCTATCCCGTCTTTCAGCTCGATGCCACGGCCTATCCGGGCAATAGTGGCAGTCCCGTGTATCGGCAGGAAAACGGCCGAGTTGTCGGGATCCTGAACATGGTCTTTGTCAAGGAAAGTAAAGAATCGGTGCTCAAGGAGCCGAGTGGTATCGCCTACGCCATTCCAATTCAATACGCTCGGCGATTGCTTAACCGGATAAGATGAAGCACTCTGCCGGCTAAGCAGGCCGTTATTGGATAACAGCCGTCATTAGGAGAACAGTCCATGAAGGCCAAAGATGACCAAGAAAGGGAGTCGCCTTCTCAATCGCAAGAAGGGACAGGTACGCCTTCGGAGCCGCAGGAAACGCCAGGCTCAGAGTCGGCTCGGCGTGAGTTTCTAAAGGGGACAGCGGCAGGGACTGTGCTCTTTTCTCTCTCTGGGCGTCCCGCCTGGGCAAAAATGACCTACGCCTCGATGGCCCAGGGTTACAACAATCCGCAGGCCTTACCGAATCGGGAGCCGCCTGGGGGAGGGCACAGGGGGCGCAATGGGGGGAACAGCGAAGTCCCTTGAATCGGGCGAATGCCCGTACCGACTTTGGTTGGCGTCATTCGAAGACCGGCTTGTCCGAGCCTGCTAGCGTCTCCAGTAAGCATCGGGAAGAAGGGGGTGGGGGTCTGTATGACGATTAGATAAACCGACCCCGCTGTGAGGGGCGTTTCTTGGTGGGCTAAGGTTAGGCCCGCGCGATACGGTCAAGGCTGGATTGCCTGAACCCCAGTCACCAGCGATGGCATGTCCCATCCCGCGTCACGGCATGTAAGGACGCGGTCGGCAGGATCGGACGGTTTCACTGTCGCCGCCCGAAACTCCCCCTGCCGAGCGACGACCAACGAGGCCGTTCAAGGGGACGAACAGGAGATCTACGTCGCGCTATCCCGTTCGACTCGTACGGACACGGGATCGCCTTTGGGCCGCGA
>CAYVMM010000189.1:0-3049 GCA_964452535.1 uncultured Gammaproteobacteria bacterium
CTTCAGGACACGATTCAGCAGTCCCAGCTCATGCTTGAGCGTCTGGGCGCTCGCCCCCTCTCCCACGCGGCAGTCCCGATAGGCGGCCACGCGCTTGGAGGAAAGGGCGGCCAAAGCGTAGTCCCCGAAGGCCTCCTTGAGCCCCTCCAGCCAGGCCCGCTCCCAGTTCCCTGCGTCCGCAGGATGGGAAAAACCTTGCGATGAAAGGGCGGATTCGGCCTCGTTGCGGTTCAGCCACAGCCCCCGTTCGAGCTCGGCCTCCACCTGCCGCGCCCAGGCCCGGGCGTCCGCCCATCGCGTGAAGGAGCGGCTCTGCGCCGGATAGCCCTTCCGCCGCACGCGAACCCGAATCCGATCTCCCCGTTTTTCGAAGAAAGCGAAAAAGCCCCGCCGGAACATCGGCAGGGCCCCGTATAGCGCTTTGAAATCGCTGGCCTTCTTGGCGCGCGATGCAGGACTCGAACCTGCGACCTTCGGCTCCGGAGGCCGACGCTCTATCCGACTGAGCTAATCGCGCTCATTTTACAGCGTAATATCTGACCTCCGGATTGTCCAGCAAGGGGATGGCTTATTCTTCCTCAGTCACCCGAACCCGCCGAATGCCTGTGCACGCGCCCGTTTCTTCATCAACCTGAATCAGTACCGAATTGAGCTCAGCAGGCCCGGCAGCGGCCTCGAAGCGCTCCGGAAGCTTATGGACCATCCGCTTGAGCACATTCTCCTTCTTGATTCCGATGACCGAATCGAAGGTGCCGGTCATGCCAACGTCGGAGAGGAAACCAGTATGCTGCTCGAGGATCCGTTCATCGGCAGTGGGGACATGGGTATGGGTACCAACGACCGCACTCACGCGTCCAGCCAAATACCAACCTATTGCCCACTTCTCGCTCGTGGCCTCAGCGTGCATATCCACAAGCACGGCCTTCACATGCTCGGGCTTTTCGGCAAGCACGTGATCCGCCGTTCGAAAGGGGCATTCTAAGGGATCCATGAACACCCGCCCCATTAGATTAAGCACACCGATGGCATGGCCCTTTCCCGTCTCGTAGATATACCAACCTCGCCCCGGAGTGCTAGGCGGATAATTGTGGGGCCGAAGCAGTTGTCGCTGGCGAGCGATGTAGGGCTGAGTCTCCTTTTTGTCCCAGATATGGTTCCCCGAGGTCAGGACCTCCGAACGCGCCAGGAGCTCCTCGCCAATCTCCTCGGTGCAACCGAAGCCCCCTGCTGCATTCTCTGCATTAACCAGGACCATATCCACTTCAAGGCGTTGGCGAAGACTATCGATCCGCTTGCGAAAGATCCGGCGCCCGGGTTTACCAAATACATCACCAACAAAAAGGAGATTCATGGATGTGTTTCCACTCACAAGCTGAAGCCAGTCCGATCAGAAGATCGGTCAAGAAGCCACTCTTCCCGCTTAAATCGAATGGCTTCACTCGGCTTTCCCCTATTGATGCCCCTTGCCTCGAGAGAGCCCTTGTGGCTCCTCCATATAAAGAAAATCCCCCGCGGTGCCGCTTGGCCGCGCATTTGAACCCAATCGTTCAAGTGGGTGCCCCATTAGCGCTTCCGGAACCCGACATTCGGGCTCTCTTCCACGCCAAGTGGGAGCTCCCTGGGCTCAATAGTGTTGGTTCAAGTTACGCTTGGGCCTTTGCGGCCACCGCAGGGGATGGCAACTTAACCCCTCCCAACCCCCTTGGCGGGGGGTTGCTCCCTTGGCCTTGGACCTAGGGCAACCGCCGCTTCGGATCGGCCCCGTTCATGTGAAAGGTCACATTCCTCATACAGAAGCCATTGAGGCGTGCCCAGTATTCGGGTAATCCGGCTTTTCGCATTCTAGCTTTCCCGCTTAAGCTGCTCCTGAAGGGCGAAGAACTCGTCGGCTATGTTCAAAGCCGTCAACACAGCTATGCGGTCCCTCCCTACCGCGGCCCCCGAATCCTGGATCTCCTTCATGCGCTCGTCCAAATACTGCGCAACCCGCTCCAAGCGGGGACGCTCTTCCGGGGAGCACCGGACCACGTATTCTTTGCCTAGGAGGACCACGGGAACGGTCTCGGGCTCGCCGCTCATTCATTCCTCTCCGGGTAGCACGGTACCCACCCTTTCAATCAAAGAGGCAAGTCGCTCCTGTAACCACCAATGCTCCATCCATAAGGATCTCATCTGGGATCCGAAGGGCTTCCAGTCTTTCCCAGGGGCTTTATGCACACCCGCCATGAAGCGCTTACCACTTGCGGAGCCCCATAGAATGTTACCCCCTTTGGATGACCATTGTGGCGCATGAGGGAAGATTAATAAAGTCGGCTTCCCCTTACTTCAAAGCTTTCCCCTTAGCCAGTGGACCCCATCCTCTATCCCCTTTGGGCCTAGAGAGTCAGGCTACCGAACATCACATGCCAGAAGGGCAGGTCCTTGCCATTGGGCAGCGAGAAGCCGGTCTTCACGTCCTGGCGTTGGAATTGGTCCTCGGTCTTAACCGGCTTCACCGGGGGCACCATCAGGTGGAAATGGCGCTTGCTGGGCTCGACCTCGTGATCGAAGGCCAGCTTGTAGCCCCCTGGTGCACGTACTCGGTCAGCATGCCGTGGACCAGTCGAGGCTTGTCGATGATGTCGCCGTTCTTACGGACCTCGCCTATCCCCCAGAAGGCGAGATAAGGGTACTCAGTCGACATCAGCAGGATCCCGAAGAGGTTAGAATCCAGCCGACGCTTGTCGGGAAGGGTCACGAAGACGCCGCCCCCCTTGCTGGGTGACCCGAGTCTTGGTGGGGCCGCCCAAAAGACCCAAGGGATTCTGCCGCCGCTGATGGGCCTTGAGGTAGCCGTCGTATAGGGGGCCATGGCTTGCAGCTTCTGGGTTTTGGCCTTCTTGCCTTGGGGGTTGGCCGCCCTCGGTTGGTCATGCGGGGCCTTGGCGCATCTCAATGCTCATACATGGCCGCGTAACGGGCTGCCCCCAGTAGCGCTGCTCGATCGTTCCGGATCAGCTTCACTGGCACGCGCTCCAGGGCCTGCCGCATCCGCCCCTTATCCTGAAAG
>CAYVMM010000190.1:0-3034 GCA_964452535.1 uncultured Gammaproteobacteria bacterium
CCCTACTCGGACAAAATGGATGTCAATGTTCCTCTGGCCCAGGCGCGATTCGTAGCGAAGAAAAGCGGAACGCCCACCGGCGAAGGTTGCCGAGAGGGAGGTCCCCACATTAAAATAATTTCGATCCGGGTTATCGGTCGGGACCGTGAAGGATTGGCTCGGCGCTTCAACAAAGCGCGCTGTAAGCCCCCGCTCATCGTCTTGGAATTCGTGGATCCACTCCGCATGGACGCTCGGAGTTAACACGCCCCAAGGGAGGCTTATCGAGCGGGCCACTTTCCCGCCCAAGGCTGACCTTAATGAGCGAATGGTCTGATCCGCGATCTCCAAAGCAAAGCCCCCTCCACCCTCTTCGCGGAGCTCATCGACCTCCGTATGGATATACCGGGCGCGAAGGAAGGGACTGAGAAGCCAAGGGCCATGGGCGAAATCGGTGCCTGCCCTTAAGGCCAAACTGACCTGATCACCATCCGTGTCGCCCTTCGCTTTGCCGCCCGCAAAACCGGCATTGGGAATTGGAGCAATCTTTCGACTCGAATCGTAGTCGTTGGTCCCATAGCTCGCAATCCAATCCAGGTAGAACAGCTCCCGCAGATAATAGGTCCCATAGAGCGAGACCGTACCAGTATCGGTATCCAAGCCCCCGCCGTCGTTGTTAAAGTCCGCATCGGTAGTCCCATAACCCAAAGCCCCGCCCAGGACGAATTGTTGAGTCAAGCGATAGTCCAGTCCGAGCGTTACCCCCTTGGTATCGAAGTCGAAACCGGGCTCTCGGCCCGTTGCCTCTTTGTCACCGAAATTGAATCGCCCATTGATAAAGAAGCCAAGACGTTCCGAACGACCTAAGCCCTCATCGGCACTGGCTCCGCCACCCTGGAGCCTGCGAAGAGCGGCGTTGGCCAAGCTTCCCAGGGGCACGCGTTCGCCCTTGACGTTGGCCGAGAGACCGTTGAAGGCAATGGCCTCATTAAGTCCGCTGCGTAGAGCCCCAATACGGGCTTGAATATTGCGAACTTGGGCTGTCGGTAGCTTCGCTGCTTGAGTGCCCTGGACGGCAAGATCATCATGAGCAATGTCAGATAGCGCTTCTCGCTGTGCTTCCGCACTCGCACTGACAAGACGATTGCACTGTTCTTGGAATTGATTGGCCTCCGATTCCGGGTCACAAAGATTCTCCATAGTCTGAGCCGTCGACTCCTGGGCCTCGTTGAGACCCTCTATCCCGCTTAGAGGGCCATCTCCGTCGTCCGAGTCCTCCTTCACCGTCACGGTCACATTAACCGTCTCCTGCTCTCCTTCGTCGTTGGTTACCATAACCGTGTCGGTAAGAGTCGATCCCGGCGAAGCCCCGTTAGGCACAGTCAGCGTATAACTCACCTCACCCTCAAGTTGCCTCAATACGGTTGGGGAAACCCTGCCCCGATTAGCCGAAATCTCATAAGGCGTGAACACCCCTGAAATCGAGATCGTGCCCCCTACGCTCTCCCCTGGAGACCCCTCTAACGCCAACGAGGCCGGCGTTACCGAGAGCTCCTCCTGAGCTTGAAGTGGGCTCGTTACAAGCAAGCCTGCCACTCCCAACCAGCTGCCTAAGCCAACTAATAAAAGCCGTTTTCTTACTTTCCACAAGAGGAAAATCGGCCACTGAACGAAGCCTTCGCTTTTTTCCATCGCCTTTTGGAAAGCCTGCACAATCCTTCCATAAAAAGGCCCTCGATCCGCTGCTTCATTAAGATCTTTCATAAATCTCTCCCTCCAATCGTCTTCCTACTTCCATTCCCACAGACCGGTTGCGCTATCAACATTACCTTGATATGATAGGGCTAGAATGCTATTCTATTCTTAGCAGCTTGCTAAAAGGCGCGCACACCTCACGCGAAAAAACGTCAGAGTAGGCCATTACTGCTTTGCAATAAGGCCCTAAGGCTCTCTCGAATGAGTCTTAATTCTGAGTTAGGCGGATAGACCGTCTTTCGTACCACACCACCCTACCGCGCCACCTATGCAAGCCTACCTTGCGAGCACTCAGAGGCAATGATCAAGGGGATCAAGGAACTCAAGTTCCCCCTTACCCCTTAAGATAGCGCCTCAAGAGGGGCCTCAGACGGCGCCAGCAATGCCCAGCTTGCGGTTCCTCTTCCCTGCCTTAACAGTTTTTCTCCAACTGGCTAGCCTTGGAGGACTTTTAGCCTGCCTCACCCTCCTTCTCCCAGCCTGTGTCACACCGACTCAGCGCTTCGATACCCAGGCCGCCCAGCTCAATCTTCACAAGCGCCGGGTTCCAGGCAAAGGATTCGACCACATCGCCTACTTTCAGCCCAAGCCACAGCACTCGGAACGCTTGCATATCTACCTGGAAGGCGATGGGACGCCTTGGGTTCGGCGCCGCCGGATCGCCCGCGATCCCACTCCGAGAACCCCTTTAACCCTTCGCCTAATGGTCCAGGATCCTGTGTCTAGCGTATACCTTGGGCGCCCCTGTTATCATGGTCTTGCTCAAGAACCCTCCTGCTCGGCCTGGGACTGGACGCAAGGACGCTACTCCCCACAAGTGATAGCCAGCCTCTCCGCCGCCCTAAACAAGATCAAGGCCAATCAAGGGGATAAGGAGATAGTGCTTATAGGCTACAGCGGAGGTGGAACCCTGGCTATGCTGCTTGCCGAGCGACTGGAGGCTGTCCGGGCAGTGGTTACAATAGCCGGCAATCTGGACACCGAGGCCTGGACCGCCTATCATAACTATTCGCCCCTCCGGGGCTCCTTAAATCCTGCCGACCGTCCGCCCCTGCACCCCCGAATCCGGCAGTTTCATCTGGTAGGTGAAGAAGACCGCAATGTCCCCTCCCGCTTCACCGTCTCCGTAGTGGCCCAGCAGAGGGCGGCAAAGCTCTACCGCTTTGAAAGCTTCGACCATCGCTGCTGCTGGAAAGCGGTGTGGCCTTCTATGCTTGATCGGCTTAAGGCGGCCCTGAAGCCTTCAACCCACGGTATTCACGAGTAGGCGGCTAGCGCCCTCTACCGCTGGGTAAGCGGC
>CAYVMM010000191.1:0-3034 GCA_964452535.1 uncultured Gammaproteobacteria bacterium
GGTCGAGGCGCGAGCCTTCGGGCTGACGGACCACGAGCCGCCCACCAGCCAGAGACTTGCCCATGTAGTCATTGGCATCGCCGTACAGGGTCAGGCTCATCCCATGCGTACAGAAGGCTCCGAAGCTTTGACCGGCAGTACCGCGGAAGGTAATCCGGATGGTGTCCTCGGGTAGACCTTGGCCCCCGAAACGCTTGGCCAGCTCACCCGCGAGCATGGCCCCGGTGGTCCGATCGCTGTTGCGGATCTCGGACCGGAATGCCACGGGTGCCGCTCTTTCCAGGGCCGGTGCGGCCCGCTCGATGAGCTTCCGATCGAGAATGTCGTGAATGGGATGGTCCTGATCTCGGACCTTGCGCAGCGGCTCGCCCTCACCGTCAACTCGCGCCAGGAGGGGCGAGAGATCCACCCCCCGGGCCTTGGCGAAAGCGGTCATATCTCGCTGTACCAACAGCTCGGTGTGGCCGATCATCTCGTCTAGGCGACGGAATCCCAGCTCGGCCATGTAGTGGCGGACCTCTTCCGCCACCATCCGAAAGAAATTGAGAACGTCCTCGGGCTTGCCGGTAAATTTCTTGCGCAGCTCGGGATCTTGCGTCGCTACTCCGACGGGGCAGGTGTTCAGATGGCATTTGCGCATCATGATGCAGCCCTCGGCCACCAAGGACGTGGTGCCAAAGGCGTATTCTTCCGCCCCGAGTAAGGCGGCGATGACCACGTCACGACCGTTTAGCATGTTGCCGTCGGTCTGGAGGATAACCCGGTCACGCAGCCGGTTGGCTACGAGGGCTTGCTGGGTTTCAGCAATCCCGATCTCCCAAGGGATCCCGGCGTGCTTGATGGAGGTCTTGGGACTAGCCCCCGTGCCTCCGGAGTCGCCGGAGACCGTGATCAGATCGGCCTTGGCCTTCGCCACGCCGGCGGCCACTGTGCCTACCCCGGCCTTGGCCACGAGCTTGACTGAGACATTAGCTCCGGGGTTGACATTCTTCAGATCGAAGATGAGTTGGGCCAAATCCTCGATGGAGTAGATATCATGGTGGGGTGGCGGTGAAATGAGCGCCACTCCAGGAGTGGCATGACGCACCCGGGCAATGCTGTCGTCCACCTTATGGCCCGGGATCTGGCCGCCTTCGCCGGGTTTGGCCCCTTGCGCCATCTTGATCTGGAGCTCGTCGGCATTGACCGCGTAGTGGGTGGTTACCCCGAAACGGCCACTGGCAATTTGCTTAATAGCTGAACGGGCCAAATCACCGTTGGGGTAGGGCTGGTAGCGGACCGAGTCCTCACCGCCCTCACCAGAGTTGGAGCGGCCCCCGATACGGTTCATGGCAATGGCCAGATTCTCATGGGCCTCCCGCGAAAGGGCGCCGAAGGACATGGCGCCGGTAGTGAAGCGCTGCATGATGGCCTCAGCGGGCTCTACCTCCTCGATTGGGATGGAGGCGGGCCCAGCTTGGTTGTTGGCAATGGGCTCGGCCTCGTACCACACATTGTCCTGGAATTCGGGGCCCTCGACCGCATGGCCCTCCGTTTCCGAAGTGAGCAGGAAGAGGCCCCGTAGGGCGCCACCCTTGTCCCGGTTCTCGTTCACCGCGGCCGAATACTTTTGATAGAGGTCCCAGTCGTTGGTTCCCGCCGCGCGCTGAAGTAGAGTGATGGTGTCGGGATTCCAGGCGTGACGCTCGCCGTCGGTGCGCCAGAAGTAGAACCCGCCGCGGTTCAGAGACAGCTCCGAGGAATGGGGCGTATGGTAGGCGAAGGCATGGCGCTCTAGAGCATCCGCTCCGATCTCGCGCAGGCCGGCTCCAGAGATCTGGGTAACAGTCCCCCGGAAGTGACGGTCCACCATCTCCCGGGACAGCCCCAGGGCCTCAAAGATCTGGGCCCCGCAATAGCTCTGCAAGGTGGAGATCCCCATCTTGGAGAAGATCTTCAATAGGCCTTTCCCTACCGCCTTGATGTATTGGTAGCGGATGGTGTCGTAATCGAGGCCCTCCCCGATCAGACCGCGCTCGGCCATGTCATCCAAGGTCTCGAAGGCAAGATAGGGATAGACCGCTCCCGCGCCATAGCTGATGAGGAGGGCAAAGTGAGCCACCTCGCGAGCCTCACCGGTTTCCACCACGAGGCTGGTCCGGGTACGCAACCCCCTCCGGATCAGGTGGTGATGCACGGCGCCGGTGGCCAACAGGCTAGGAATGGGGGCACTGCCCTCGTCCACGTCGTAGTCCGAGAGGATGAGTACGGCTGCGCCGTCGTGAACGGCCTCCTCGGCGCCTCGGCAGAGTCCCTCCAGAGCAGGCTCCAATCCTTCTGCGCCTTCTTCCGCAGGGAAGGTAGCCTCCAAGAAGGCGGTCCGGCACGCGTTATCGTCGCAGAAGCGCAGCTTATCCAGGTCCGTTCGGGTAAGTACCGGCTGTTTGAGCTCGATTCGGCGTGCTTGCTCCGGCGACTGCTCAAGGACATTGCCCTCGCTCCCAAGATAGGAGACCAGAGACATCACCTGTTCCTCTCGGATGGGATCGATGGGCGGGTTGGTCACCTGGGCGAAGAGCTGCTTGAAATAGTCGAATAGGAGTCGAGGGCGCTCCGACAGGACGGCCATCGGCGTATCGTCGCCCATGGAGCCCACGCTCTCGGCACCGCTCTCTGCCATGGGCCTGAGCAGGAGGTTAAGCTCCTCGTAGGTGTAGCCGAAGGCGCGCTGCAGCTCGCGCAGAGGCCGATGTGGGTCCCGCTGGGCGCCCTTGGGGACAGGCATCTCGTCCAAACGCAGCAGATTTTCAGCAACCCAGTCTTGGTAAGGGGCCTGCCCGACGACCTCTTGCTTGACCTCGAGGTCGGGAATGATGCGACCACGCTCGGTATCGACCATGAAGATCTTGCCCGGATGAAGGCGCTCCTTGAAGACGATTTTTTCCTCGGGGATGGGCAGGACTCCGACCTCCGAAGCCATGATCACCAAGTCGTCCTCTGTGACCACATAGCGTGCGGGGCGCAGGCCGTTGCGATCCAGGGTGGCGCCGATCCG
>CAYVMM010000192.1:0-3001 GCA_964452535.1 uncultured Gammaproteobacteria bacterium
GTTCGTGGGTTCAGCCGTAGGATGCCAAAATTGGAGTTTTTCAGCAGCCTGCTAAGGCGGTGACCATACTGAGCATACTTCTCAGAGGATGTCCGGGACCCGCTTCCTGTGCAATGCCTTCCCACTCGATTCCCAACCACGATTGAATGGGGCGCTACCGGACAGGTCAAAGTGTTCAAAAAAATAACACCAAAGCAATCTCCATTGCTTGGTTAGATGCGCCCTATTACAAGGGAGGGGGTACATTGGACGAGGCCTCGATTAATTGCCCAGGAAGTTGAGGATAGCCGAGATGGAAGCCTTGCCCCCATACGCAACCGAGCTCTATCAACGCCTTCCGATGTTGTTCGGTTTCAACGCCTTCCGCCAAGACTCGCATGCCTAGATTCGTTGCAAGGGAAATAATACTACTTACAATGGTGCGATCATTGGCGTCATAGGGCAGACCAAGAACGAAGTCCTTATCAATCTTGAGGGTGCTAATGGGGAGGTACTTAAGACGGCTCAATGAAGAATAGCCAGTTCCAAAATCATCCACAGCGATCCGGAGCCCGCTACTATGGAGCTCTTCCAAAACCCCAGTGGTTTGAGACGGATCTGCCATCATGCCTCCCTCGGTAATCTCCAGCTCCAATCGTGCAGGCGAAATGCCTACCTCGTTTACCGCCTCTTGGATCTCTCGTACCAGGGTCGGGCTTAGAAGCTGATGGGTAGACAGATTAACTGAAACATACAGGTCCAGTCCCTGATCCACCCACGCTCGGGCCTGTTGGCAAGCTTGCCAGAAAGCCCAGCGACCGAGCGGAATCATCAATCCTGTGTCTTCGGCGAGGTCGATGAAGGATTCTGGGCCGAGCAGGCTCCCGTCCTCCTGCGGCCAGCGCAAGAGGGCTTCGACCCCGATCAGCTGCCCTGTAGCAAGGTGCACAATGGGCTGATAGACAAGCACAAAATGGCGCTCTTCTATGGCTCGATGAAGCAGCCCCTCTAAGGCCAACCGTTGGGTGTGACGCTCAGTCAGCTCCCCCGAATAGAAGGTGTAGGTATTCCCCCCCAAGGCCTTGGCCTGATGCATCGCGGCATCGGCTTGGCTCAGGAGGGCTTGAACCTCCTCTCTATCAGACAAGGGATAGGTAATCCCGATGCTTGCCCCGACATGATACTCAAACCCCTCTAACTGGAAAGGCTGGCTAACGACCTCGACGAGACGCTCAGCAATATGGGTTGCGCTCCAATCCCATTCCCCTGTTTTTGGGGATCCCCCTTGGGCTAGAAGGATGAACTCGTCTCCTGCCACTCGCGCAAGCAGATCTTCCTGGCGGCTAACAGCATGAAGACGCTCCACAACCCTTAAGAGGAGGCGATCGCCGGCCTCATGACCGCTCGTCTCATTGACAATCTTAAACCGATCCAGATTAATAACGAATATCGCTGGTCTTTTCCCCTCTGCGATGGCTCGGCGAAGCTGCTTTAACAGGGAAGTCCGATTGGGCAGGCCCGTTAATGGGTCGTAATAGAGCAAAAAATTGACATTCCGCTCCGCTTGCTCCCGAGCCTGCTCGGTTTGCAAGGCGGCGATCCCGTAGCCCAGATTATCGGCAATCCGGGCCATAAGCTCGAGCTCCTCGTCATCGAAAACCCCCGGTTGCCGGGCAAGGACCCCAAGAATCCCTGTTGGGACGCCCTCCATCTGGATAGGCAGCAGCAGAAGCGCCCGGAATCCCTGCTGGCACAAGGCCCGAGCCCAGAAGCGATGGCCGCCCTCGTCGGCCAAATCGTCGATGAGCCAAGGCTGGGCCCTTTCTAGAATCTCCCGCCAGGTTGCCAACGGAAGCCCCGTCCCTTCGGCCACCCCACTGCCCCCAGTATCCGAAACCACAGCCTGGGAGGGTCCCCGCTCCCCTCTCCCCTCAAGCCTCACCCAGGCCAAAGGATAGGCCCCTTCCTCCACGATTAGCTCACAGATCCCCTCCAGGAGCTGGTGTTTCGAATGGGCCTGTACCAATAGTTTGTTGCCCTGGCTAAGGATCTGCAGGGCCCTTTGCGTCCGATTCCTGGCCTCCGCTAGGCGCTTGGCGTCTCGGGCAATCTTGAGCTGTTGCTGACGCAAGGTGAGCAAATTACGACATCGAGCTCGGCACTCCTGCACATCCAAGGGCTTGGTCAGGAAGTCGGTGGCGCCGGCCTCAAGGACCCGACGGCGCAGATCGGGATCGTGTACGACCGTAATCATGACAATGGGAATGCCAGCACAGTGAGGGATCTCCGAGCAGGCCTGAAGGAAGGCAATTCCATCCATTCCTGGCAGACGGTAATCGGCTAGGATTAGCTCTGGCTGGTTGCCTCGGAGCCACTCCAGGGCAGCTCTCGCATAAGCAAAGGCTTCGATCTCAACCTCTCGGGTCACATATCGCACCATCTCGGCAAGGATCTGACGGTCAATAGACTGATCCTCGACAATCAATACCGTGGAGCCCATACAGTGCCCTTATTGCTATTAAAGGGAATATCAATCAAGTCACCAGATCGCCCCGGTAATGGGTGAGGAGCGACCGGGGAGGGGCACCCGAAGGGCGGGATCCCCCAGAGCGGATTAGCCGTTACTGGGCCCGATCCCCTCTGGCAAAACTTTCGTCCCCTTGGCATTTTGAGCAAACTGGGGCACCTTCCCCCTTTTTTACTACTCAGTAGACGAAAAAACAGTCTCTTCTTGACTATAATAAAAAGGAGACGAACTGATAGTCTTCAAGGGACGGAAGAGAGAGGAACAAGCTAGGCCTTAAACAGGCTGGGCCTTAAAAGACAGAGGGGCTTTCCCTTGTCGGATTTTCACCAAGATAGGGCACTCAAGCAAGTGTCCTTTTGCATGGATGAGCATGGAAATAAAAGGCAGCGCCGAAGACTACCAAGGCCGAATCGACCCCATGGCATGATGAACAAAGCACTTAGGGCCTGTCTGCAAACGCCTCTAAGCCCGTTACGGTTTTTATAGGATGCGAAG
>CAYVMM010000193.1:0-2985 GCA_964452535.1 uncultured Gammaproteobacteria bacterium
GCCCCTGGTGGCAATGGCCTCCTTCCCTTCGGGACCGCGAGCCAGACGCGCTGGCGCAAGCCAGAACCCGGCTGGCGGCTTCGGTCGATCGCCAGCATTTCTTCCAGTGGCTATTCTTCCGGCAGTGGGAAGCGCTGAAGGGTTATGCCAATGAGCGAGGCATTCAGCTGTTCGGGGACATGCCCCTCTATGTGGCCCGGGACAGCGCGGAAGTCTGGAGCCATCGGGCGTATTTCGCTCTCGATTCCAAGGGGCAGCCGGAGACAGTGGCAGGGGTCCCGCCGGACTACTTCTCGGCGACCGGTCAATATTGGGGCAACCCCCATTTTCGTTGGGACCGTCTCGAGGCAGATGGCTACCGCTGGTGGATTGACCGCCTGCGCACTCAGCTCAAGTTATTCGATTGGGTGCGCATCGATCACTTCCGCGGTTTCCAAGCCTTTTGGGAGATCCCGGCCGGGCAGCCAGCCACTGCCGGCCATTGGGTGGAAGGCCCAGGCGACGCCTTCTTTCGCGCCGTGGCGGATGCCTTGGGGGAACTGCCCCTGGTTGCGGAGGATCTGGGTATCATTACTGCCTCGGTTACCGCGCTAAGGGAGCGCTTCAACCTGCCCGGGATGAAGGTCTTGCAGTTCGCCTTCGGGGACGAGGACGCTCAAAACCCCTTCCTCCCGCACAACCACCGGCAGGACTTCGTGGTGTATACCGGAACCCACGACAACAACACCACCCGAGGCTGGTGGGAGGAGGAGCTGGACGATAGGACACGGCAGCGGGTCCGGGACTACTTCGGCTCACCGGGAGAGGCCATACCCTGGCCCCTGATCCGCGCTGCCCTGGCCTCGGTAGCCCAGTGCGCTGTGATCCCCCTCCAGGATTGCCTAGAGCTAGGGAGCGGGCACCGGATGAATCGCCCGGGGACGGTAGAGGGCAACTGGCAATGGCGCTTCGAGTGGAGCTGGATGGGGGAGGGTTTGACTCCCTTTCTGTGGCACTTGAACGGGCTCTATGGTCGGCTCTAGGGCCTTCCCGATCTGCCCTCCCGAGAGGGGTAACAGCCCCCTGCCGGCTGGGAATAGGCTACTCGGAATGGGTGGCCTCACTCCCCTCGCCAGTGTAGGCAAGGTCTAGCTCTCGGGCGGCACGGACTTCGTCCAGGCGTTTCACTGGCAAGTGGTACGGCGCGTTCCGGGTGACTTCCGGCTCCGTCTCCGCTTCCTCTCGAATTTGGCGGAGGGCCTCGGCGCAATCATCCAGGGTCTTCTTGCTCTCTGTCTCGGTGGGCTCCACCAGGAAGCATTCGGGCACCAGTAAGGGGAAATAGAACGTGGGCGGATGCACCCCATGGTCGAGCATGCGCTTGGCTACATCCTTGGCCGTTACATGGGCGTCGGACTTGGCGAGGTCCTGAAGTGTGAGGATGAATTCGTGCATGGCATGGCGATCGGGATAGGCCAGCTGGTAGTAGGGGCGCAGCCGCTCCCTGAGGTAATTGCTATTGAGGACGGCGTGCTCTGCGATACGCTCCATCCCTTCACGGCCCACCATGCGGATATAGGCATACGCCCGCAGCAATACGCCGATATTGGCAGGGAAAGCGGTCATGCGGCCGATGGTCTGGGGGCGCTGGGCCTCGTACTCGAAGAAGTAATGGCCCTCGTTGGCCTGGGCCACCAGCGGCACCGGCGCAAACGGAGCCAGTTTCTGGCTTACCCCTACCGGACCGGCTCCAGGTCCGCCTCCCCCATGCGGTGAGGAAAAGGTCTTGTGCAGGTTGAAATGCATGACATCAACGCCCATCTCACCGGGGCGCACCTTCCCCAGGATGGCATTGAGGTTGGCGCCGTCGTAATAGACCAGGGCGCCGGCCTCGTGCACCTTCTCGGCGATTCGCTCCATCTCCCGGTCGAATAATCCCAGGGTGGAGGGATTGGTGATCATCAGTCCGGCGGTACGCTCCGATAGGACCTCGTCGAGGCTGTCCAGATCAATGTCGCCGTCGGGCTTGGTGACTACCTCCAAGGTATTGAATCCGCCCATGGAGGCGGTTGCCGGGTTGGTCCCATGGGCCGAGTCGGGGACGATGATCTGGTCGCGCTTGGCATCGCCTTGGGCCTCGTGGTACGCCCGGATCATGGTGACCCCGGCGTACTCGCCCTGGGCTCCCGCCGCCGGGGCGAGCGATACGGTGGGCATGCCGCAGATATCGGCCAATATCTCCTGCAGCTCGCATAGCACCGATAGGATGCCCTGACTGTAGGCCGCTGGCGTCTCAGGATGGCGATTGAGGAAGCCCGGCAACAGGGCCGCCTCGTTGGCCCCTCGGGGGTTGTACTTCATGGTGCAGGAGCCGAGAGGATAAAAATGGGTATCGATGGCGAAGTTCTTCTGCGACAGCCGGGTGTAGTGGCGGACCACATCCAGCTCCGAGGTCTGGGGTAGCCCCGTGCGGGAGTGCCGGCGCCGGTCCTTGGGCAGATCGGACAGATCTACCTCGCCTTTTGGCATCTGGGCCTTGTTGCTGCGCTGGTCGCGGCTGTGATCGAAGATCAGCAATGGGTACTCCTCTCGCGTTCTAGAGGATCTCAGCCAGGGCCTCAGTGTAGGCGTCGATGTCGGCCTCGGTCTTGGTCTCAGTGGCGCATACCAGCAGGCCATGCTCCAGGCTGGGGTACTCGCGGCCCAACTCGAAGCCGCCCAGAATCCCCCGTTCGGCCAGGGCCGCGGTAACCTCGCTGACCGGCCTGGGCAGCCGCAAGGCCGCTTCGTGGAAGAACGGCCCCTCGAATAGGGGCTCGACCCCCTTGACAGCGGTCAAGCGCTCCACCAGCTTGCGGGTGTGGGTGTGGCTGATACCTGCCACTTGACGAAGTCCTTCCTCGCCCACCAAGGCCATGTAGATGGTGGCCGCGGTCATGGCCAGGCCCTGATTGGTGCAGATATTGGACTTGGCCTTGGCCCGCCGGATGTGCTGCTCGCGGGGCT
>CAYVMM010000194.1:0-2968 GCA_964452535.1 uncultured Gammaproteobacteria bacterium
CCGCCCGATGGGTTTTGACCTCTGGGGAGTTGGGCGGGAGGCTGACAGGACCCTGGCCCATCGGAGGCTCAGGCTGTAGCGCACTCCCGGTGAAAACAGCAGTTGATGGCCTCCGGTGCTTTCTAATATCTGTTGACAATCGGGTTGAAACTACGGCTCCAATGCATTGATGGCGTTGGAGCAATACCCCGGTTGATGCTTCGCGATGCCCCATTCGAGCGCATTGAACGGATGGTTCCGGGTAAGGTCGGTGATTGCGGCGTCACCGCCAGAGACGACCGCTTGTTCGTCGAGGCGGTACTGGGGGGCTCGCACCGGCTCGCCGTGGCAGGATCGCCCGGAGGGTTGGGTCCGTGGAACAGCGTAGACAAGCAGTGCGCGCCCTGGTCGAACCGGGGCGTGGGGCCTTGCGTGTTCGCCGAATTGATTCAAGCTGCCGATTTGGAGGCGGTTTTTCCGGAACGCCCACATCGTTTGAGCCCCCTAGCACGCTCGTGCACCGGATGAGGCCCCAAGATTCATAGTCTCGTCGAGGGCTTGGATCAATTCGCTTGGTGGATGCTGACCGGTGCCCAACACCCCGATCGGCCCGGCGCCCAGGTGTTGATTGAGGACTTCCCGAGCGTGGCTGGAATCGCCCACAAGGCCGACGAGGCCAATGCCTTGATTGCGGTCCTCGAAAAAGGCGGGGCGGCTGCCGTTATCCCGCCCCAGTCGAATCGCCGTACGCCCCGCGAATTCGACTGCCATCACGACACGCATCGCCACCGGGTTGAACGCTTCTTTTGCCGGATCCAACCCTGCCGTCGCATCGCCGCCCACTCCGAGAAGCTCGCCAGTCGCTTCGCTGCGTTCATTGTCCTTGTCGCTCCATTCATTTGGCTAGGCTAATTGTCAATAGAGCCTAATAGACTAGCCAAGGGGTGGACTGAAGGGGCAGAAAAAGAAGCTGAACGCCTTAGAAACGAAGCAAGTAAGTCCAAGGGAGTGCAATTAAATGTGAGAGTACCCGCAGAGCTGAGGAAGCGTTTGAAGTAGCAAGCGGTTGAAGAAGAGCTTAAAATTAAGCATCTTGTTAAGGAGGCTTGGGAGCGCTACTTAGCAACTAAGGAGGAAGAGCAATGACTGATGAGCTTCACGAAAAACCCCTTACGGAGGACGATGACCCCTATCTGGCCGCCAGAGTGTGGCGCGCGGCGGTTGAGGCATCCATGCTCAAGACAAAGGAGTTTGTGGCTGATATCAATAATAAGGAGAATGAGGAAGACGAAGGGGAGGGCGAAATGAAAGATCCATGAACCCCCCCAACGAAGCTCAGGCGCACCCTTTGCACCCTCTTCTCTGCGCTTTGGGAGTAGGTCAGCTTGCCGCTTTCGATTATGCAGATTTCCAGGCAGAGGAGTGATGGAGGTACATTATATCAGTCATTTTCTATGGAATCGCGGAAGGATCGGCGCTGTTACTTACTCAGCGAGGTAGGGGGTGCCAATGACGATGACTGGCTACATTCTACTGGCTACTGGGCTTGATCGGCGCCTTGATCTTGGCAGGAAACGGGATCGCTATGCTGAATTACCGGGCTCATCGGTGGTAGAGAGACCCCGACTACGGGGAACGAAAGTTTTGTCATGGTGCCGCTTGAGCGGTGGGCTCTGCGGACTTGGGCCCGCCCGCGTCGGTTTCAACAAGGCCGCCGTTGCCCTTGCTAACAAATTGCCCCGGCGCGCCTACCTTGCAAGAGGGGTTCATAGAGGTTCTGTGGGTTGCTCGTCGGCCAAGCGGTGTTTTTGCCCGACTGAGATGCATAGGGATTGCTTCCCTAGAGCGAAACAACAAGGAGTAAGCAGCCATGGATAAGCTGGAGATGACTGAGGCCGTCGTGGCAGCCAAACAGGCTAAAGGCGTGAATTGGGAGCAGGTGGCTGAAGCTGTAGGACTCAGCCCCGTCTACGTCGCTGCCGCGGGGTTGGGTCAAAGTAGCATGCCCCGGGAATATGGTGAGAAATTAGTCAACTACCTGGAGCTTTCGGAGGAGGTTGTGGATGCCCTGGCCGCCTGTCCTATGAAAGGAATGGATGTGACCATTCCTTCAGACCCTTTAATCTATCGGTTTCATGAGATTATGCAGGTCTATGGAGTCCCAATGAAGGAGATCATCCACGAGAAGTTTGGCGATGGTATTATGTCCGCGATCGATTTCACTCTGGATGTGGATCGCCAGGAGGATCCCAAAGGGGACCGCGTGGTCGTCACCATGAATGGGAAGTTTCTCCCTTATAAGATCTGGTAGAGGATCAGCTTCGAGTTTTACCTCTCATAGCTACTTTGCCCCTGCGAGAGCTTGGCTTTCCTGGGCAGGGGGGAGTAGCCGATTCAGCCATTAGGGCTGATATGACATTTGCAGTTGATTTGGCGTAGGCTTGAACTTTGGCCTACCCGTGGGGGGCTAGGTTATGGGCACGGAGCTGCGAGAGGCTCCAAACGAAGGATTTCATCAGGAAACCTTGGCGGAAATAGCCTGCTGGACCGCTGAATGGGACGTACTGCATCGACGGATCGGCAGGTGTTCTCTTGTTCCATCTGTGATCGGTTAAGCCTTCGAGCAATACGGTAAGGCATGTTGTTCAACGTCCTGGGCAGGCACCGGCCACGTCCCATCCCAAACCCATATCTGACAGAGCCTATCCGCCCGATAGGTGGTGTGCTTGGCCGGCTTCGCCGAGGCCTTTGCCCGCCCCCGATGGCGCCGCTCGCCCCGGCCGCATGGGCTTCCTCAATCAGCTCGACGGCTTGTTGGCGATCCAGGGCGCTGATCATGCGTCCTCGCTGTCCCCCCAGACATCATATTTTGAGCTGCCCGTCCTCAAGCCGGTCTGTGGCCGAGGCAGCCCCGACCACCGCGGGCACCCCGAGTTCCCGGGAGACGATCGCCGCGTGGGAGGTCATGCCCCCCTCGTCGGTCACGATC
>CAYVMM010000195.1:0-2934 GCA_964452535.1 uncultured Gammaproteobacteria bacterium
ACCATGGTGGAAGAAAGAGAGGAGTCCATCCCATCAGATTCAGAAGATCAAGGCGCGGGCCAATGGCTTCCGGAACCGTCAGCGTATGTCAACGCCCTCGATTTCCACCTAGGCGGCCTCGACCTCTACCCGACAAGGCCACCCTCACAAGCTAACCCATACGAAATCCTGAAGCGCCATGATTAGATGCGCCTCACAGGCCTTTCGTAGAATCCAATGGGGGGATTTCGGAAATCGGCCATAATCGCTTGGCTGGCAAGGAAATCTGCCAAGATTGGCTAAGCGGCAAGAGCTTGGCAAGAAAATGAACCCGCCTTTCTTCTTATCAATATACAAACAAATAAAACATGGCGATGATCGGTACTAACAAGACTCCCAACAAAATATTGAATAAGACATCTTTTAAGGTAGCCTCTTCATTCTGCTTTGCTAATCCCCAATTCCATAATTATTTATATTGCTAGCCCAAATATATAATCTGATCAGAAAATAATTGGATAGGCGCTTTGAAATGCTGGGCAACTTTCTGTATATTACCTATAATAATATATTTTATAGATATAAAAAATTTCCATATAAATCCTATTAACATAAATAAAAATCCTAATATTATGGAAAAGGGCGCGAGTATGGTCCTTGCGGTTAATACCAAAAACAAGAAAGGAAGTCGGATTATGACGCCTAACATGATGTCTATACCAGTATTCGCAGGGTAATTATTCTGATCCGTCTGTTCAGCACCTTACGGCTCATCACATCAGCGATGGGAAAATGGAATAGTGTGCTGCTAGGAGACTGCTGATTCCGCATGAGCTGGTTCCCACTTTACATTATTCTACCGCTCACTAGCAGCACTCGGCCGGCCTTATGCAAAGGCGCCGGGGCCTCTCTCAGGGCCTCTCGGCTGAGCTAATCCGTGCGGATCTTGCGCGAAGTGATGATACGAGTCTGCCCCTTGTGGAGCATCGCCCGCTCCTCTAAACAGCCGGGCCGTTACGCTCCCGACTAACCCCATGATGGAATCGTGACATGCATGCATGCATCACGCGGAAAGCGAGTCGATCCGGGAAGTTGGTCTTGATTGCCCCTTACCGGCGGAGTTGCCTTAGATGATCGGTAGCTGGCGCAGGCTGGACATCTTTTATGTGGCCTTGCCCCTTTGTGCGGTGGTGGCAGGGCTGGGGATCGAGTCGCCCGCCCCGAGTTCTCCACCCCCTCCTGAGCTGTCTATGCTGTTCGCCGCTGGCACGGGCGTGGGATTGCTGTTCTGGGGTGTGGCCGAGCCTGTCAATCACTTTGCTGCGCTGCCGCTGGGTGAGGGAGGCACTAGCACGGCCGCACGCGAGGCGGCCGTCTACACCATTTTTCAGGCTCTCCTGACACATCCGTGGGTCGCCCCGGGCGCTTCGGTGAGCGCTGAGCCTGGATAGGAGGACGCCATGCTCCTCCGGCAGGAGTCGGGTCGTGCAAGCCGGAATCAGAGGAGGAAGCATGGCGTCTATGAATAAGGTAGGGCGGCGACTACTGGGTGTCGAGAAGACGGCGGTCGAATGTTGGGAGCTCGACGAGCCGAACGATGCGCTCATCGTCCATGGGCGCCCCACGGATGTGTCAGGAGAGCCTTAAATACCGCCATATGGGCTTTCTTAGGTTGGCTTCTGGTGCTGTTGGTTCAGCCCGCACTGAGGCAAGCGGGGGGTGACAAAGGGGCTTGGCAGGAAGAGCAAAAGGCCCAGTGAAACCGAGACCTTTTCGTTTGCGTCGTAATCGGCTGGTGGGAATTGGCTGGGGGACCAGGATTCGAACCTGGGTTACGAGGGCCAGAACCTCGCGTCCTACCGCTAGACGATCCCCCATTCATCGAAGATCTAATAAGCCTAAGGAGCCGTTAGGAGCCTGTCAAGGTAGCTTGCCCGCTGCGACCGTGCTAGCGTGTTTCCCAATTGAGCAGAGCCCTCGGTTATCCGGGACCGACAACAGAAATAACCAATAGCATAGGTCCTTCCATGAGTCCGATCGGTGTCGCCGCTCTGGCCCTTGTCGGCTATGTGATTTTCTATCGGTATTACAGTCGCTTTCTGGGGCAGCATGTGTGGCAGCTGGATCCACACGCTGTTACTCCCGCCCACGCCCAGCGGGACGAGTTGGACTTCGTTCCCACCAAAAAATACGTCCTGTTTGGTCACCACTATGCTTCAGTCGCCGGTTTGGCCCCCATGCTTGGCCCTGCCATTGCGGTCATTTGGGGCTGGGTCCCGGCCCTCCTGTGGGTCGTTCTGGGCGCCCTGCTGATCGGGGCCGTGCACGATTTCTCGGCCCTTGTCCTCTCGGTCCGGAATAAGGGCCATTCGGTGGGTCGCATTGCTGAGCGGGTGATTACCCCGCGGGCTAAGGTGCTGTTCCTGCTGATTACCTTCTTCCTTGTGGCCTTAGCCATGGGCGTGTTCGTGCTGGTCGTGGGCTCGCTCTTCGCCTCGCCGCCCGGCGGTGCGGAGGCGGTAGTGCAGCATCCGGAGGCCGTGATTCCTACCGTTTCCCTGATGGGCCTTGCCATGCTTGTCGGCTTCTTGCACTACCGTCGCGGCTGGCGCATGGGGCCTTTGACAGCCGTTGGCTTCGTGCTGGTACTCGTCCTGACCTTTGGTGGACTGGAATACCCCGTTACGGGCGTGGAGGCCGCCTTCTGGCGCTGGGGGCTTCTCGGCTATGCCCTGGTGGCTTCCCTGTTACCGGTATGGCTTTTGCTTCAGCCGCGGGACTTCTTGAACTCCCTGCTGCTCTACTTGGCCCTGGCGGGTGCCCTGGTCGGGCTCTTCCTCCTCAACCCCGATTTCTCGGCCCCGGCTGTCAATCCCTCACCCGAGGGGGCCCCCGCTATGTTTCCCTTCCTGTTCATCATCATCGCTTGTGGCGCCATCAGTGGCTTCCACGGGG
>CAYVMM010000196.1:0-2898 GCA_964452535.1 uncultured Gammaproteobacteria bacterium
CTCGTCCGCGGAGGAGGAGAATGGCGTCGAGACTCCCCCCTCGCCCAGGGTTGAGCCTCCGGATTCCTCGGGGGCACCGAGGCCAGGCGAGGAAACTCGGGGGGCTGATTTGGGCAGACCGGAGGACCAGCGCCGGCCCCCTACCAAGGAGCCCCCTTACTGGACTGTCATGGTCGGCTCCTTCCAGGATCTTGCCAACGCGAAAAAGCTACGCGCTCGGCTCCAGGAGGAGGGCTTTTCCGCCCGCATTCAGACCCGGACGATCGAAGGGAAGGAATGGAATCGAGTCCTGGTTGGAGCACTGGCCTCTCGGGAGGAAGCCAAGGGTATGGTTCCTCGCCTAAAACAAGCCGGTCACGCTGACACCTTAGTCATGAAGGTGGAATGAATTCCTGGATGGGCCGGGTCGGAAAAGGCTAGGGACCAGGAAGTGGCTCGATGTTGCCCTTCGCTTCGGGGAATCGGGGTGCTCGCTATTGGGGGTTTAGGCGTGTGAAGGATTACTCTCGCCAGTTATCTGATTTTTACTCAGGCAGTGCTTCCCCCCATTGTGGATCCGGCAGCCGATTTCCTCCGTCAGTTGCTTCCCCTCCGATTGGCGTCAGTACTTTGAGGTTGCTCTCGCCGGATATGGCTCGGTTCCCGTAGCAGGACCCGCGTGGATAGCAACGGAAATAGTAAGGGGCACCAATCCGGTCACCGGAACCGGCCCGGCGTCTCCTGACCAAACTTTCGTTCTTCTTAGTAAGTGATCCGAACAGGACGGAAAGGCGGTAACGAGTCCATGAACCAGGCGATAACGATCGATGAGCACGAGCTCCGACATGAGTGCGGCGTCTGCGGGGTTTTTGGACATCGTGAGGCCGCGAATCTAACCTACTTGGGACTCTATGCCCTTCAGCACCGTGGCCAAGAGGCTGCCGGTGCGACTTCCTGCGATGGATCCCGCTTCCATACCCACCGCGGGATAGGATGGGTGGCAGATGTCTTCGAGCCGAAGGACATCGATCGTCTGCAAGGGGCCCATGCCATCGGTCATGTGCGCTATTCCACCTCCGGCACCTCGGTCGAGCGCAACGCCCAACCGCTAGTGATCGATTACCAGCATGGCGGCTTGGCTATGGCCCATAATGGCAATCTGGTCAACGCTGCCTACCTGCGGGAAGATCTGGAGCAGCGGGGCTCCATCTTCCAAACCGATATGGACACGGAGGTCATTATCCACCTCGTGGCGCGGGCTTCAGGTACCAGCGTCGAGGAGCGTCTAGCTCGCGCCCTTCGCGAAGTCAAGGGGGCTTATACCCTCGTTGCCCTAACCGAGTCTCGGCTCCTTGGAGTGCGGGATCCCCTCGGCTTCCGGCCCCTAGTGCTTGGCCTCATTGACGGGGCCTATGTGCTGGCTTCCGAGACTTGCGCCCTCGATCTCATTGGGGCCGAGTTCCTCCGGGACATTGCCCCGGGGGAAATGGTGGTAATCAGCGAGGCTGGGCTCACTTCTTACTTCCCTTTCGAGGTTCACTCCCGGCGGATGTGTGTCTTCGAGTACATGTACTTTGCCCGTCCCGACTCCACCCTCGACGGCATCAATGTCTATCAGGCACGCAAGGCCATTGGCCGGGAGCTAGCCAAAGAACACCCCGTGGAAGCGGACGTAGTGGTCCCCGTACCCGATTCCGGCGTTGCCGCAGCCATGGGCTATGCGGAGGAATCGGGCTTACCGCTTGAGTTGGGCCTCATCCGCAACCATTATGTGGGACGGACTTTCATTGAGCCCAAACAAGCCATCCGCCATTTCGGGGTTAAGGTTAAGCTGAATGCCGTGCGCTCTATCCTGGAAGGGCGACGGGTGATCCTAGTGGACGATTCCATTATTCGCGGGACCACCAGCGCGAAGATTGTGGGCATGGTCAAGGCCAGTGGGGCCAGTGAGGTGCATATGCGGATCTCTGCCCCACCCACCATTGGGCCCTGTCATTACGGCATCGATACCCCGGACCGGGACCAGTTAATTGCTGCCAACCGGACCTTGGAGGGCATCCGAGCCCACTTGGGCTGTGAAAGCCTGGCTTACCTGAGCCTTGAGGGGCTCTATCGCGGAATGGGGGGCCGTTCTTCGGGCTATTGCGATGCCTGCTTTTCCGACGACTATCCCGTTACGCCTGCCGAGAGGACGCCGCAGATGAGCTTGCTTCGGGAGGAGATAGGATGAACGAAGAGGAAGGTCTCGGTTTCGATACTCGAGCCATCCGTACCGGCATTCATCCCAGCCCGGAGCAGGAGCATAGCGAGCCCTTGTTCCTGAGTTCCAGCTTCCGTTTCCAGTCTGCGGAGGAGGCGGCCGCCCGCTTTGCTGGGGAGCTTCCCGGCAACATCTATTCTCGGTTTACCAATCCTACGGTAAGGAGCTTCAGCGAGCGCCTGGCAAGCCTTGAAGGCGGAGACCAAGGTCTGGGTTTTGCTTCAGGGATGGCTGCGATTACAGCTACTTTCATGGGGCTTCTGAGCACTGGCGATCACATCGTGGCCTCCAACAGCCTGTTCGGCTCCACAAACGGCTTACTGAACAATATCTTCCATCGCTTCGGTGTGGCGACCACCTATGTCGACCCGACCGACTCGATGGCTTGGTCGGCGGCTGCTACCGAACGCACGCGACTCTTCTTTTTAGAAACTCCTTCCAATCCGGGGATGGCCATAGCGGATATCGCCGATCTGGCTCGGCGAGCTCGGGCAGCTGAGGCTTGGTTGGTGGTGGACAATTGCTTCTGCACCCCTGCCTTGCAGAGGCCACTCGAGCTGGGGGCCGACCTGATCCTCCATTCGGCTACCAAATACCTTGACGGCCAAGGCCGAGGCGTCGGCGGAGCGGTGGTGGGGCCAACCGCCCTGGTGGAGGAG
>CAYVMM010000197.1:0-2897 GCA_964452535.1 uncultured Gammaproteobacteria bacterium
GGGTTGCGGGCAAGATAGGCGCGGGCCGCTCGTACCAAGCGTTGGCGTTTGCGCGGTCCCACAGTCTCTTCGGGACGGCCGTATCCGGGATTGCTGCGCGCCCGAACCTCCACGAAGACCAGCGTCTCTCCCTCAAGGGTCACGAGATCCACCTCCCCGCCCCCTGTTCGGAAATTGCGCTCCAAGCAGCGATGACGGCCCTTCCGCCGAAGGTAGACTAGGGCCCGCTCCTCGGCCGCGGTCCCGGTTCGCTGCGCAGCGGTTCGGGCCATCAGTTCCCCGAAGCTGGCATGCCAGGCAGGGGCACGATGCGTCCGTCCTGGTACGTTGCCCACTGCAGCTCCCGTTGCACACGGCCCCAGGGGGTTACGGTCAATCGACCGGTGCCACCCTCCATCTGGATCCGGCGTAGGGCCTCTACCATCGGCTCATCACGGAGTAGGGCCCGTCGCCAGGCCCCCACCATCAGGGTATAGGCGTCATAGCCGAGGGCATGGATACGCTCCAGTTTTCCGCTCGAGTCGGGGTAGCTCGTCTGCAAGGCCTGTGCCGCGCTTGCCCGCTTCGGAAGCGGATCGAGGAACCAGGGGAGCTGGAGGAAGCGGATCCCGTCCATGTCTCGGCGATCCGAGCGGCCATCCTGAGGATTGTGGACGTGGCTAGTGGCTAGCAAGGGAAGTTCTCCGGCAGCGAAGAAGTCCAGCTGAGGCTTAAGGAGGTGAGCGTGAGGCGTATGAGAGGCCAGGAACAGAAAATCCAAATCCTTTCGGTGAGGGAGGGGATCCTCTTCAGCGAGCCGAATGCCGAGGGTGCTGGCGAGCTGTTGTCGCCGCTCGAGGACAGCGTCCAGGCCCAGCAGTGCCTTGAGGACCTTGGAATGATCCGTCTTGTCGGGGTCGAAGGCCTGCATGGCCTGGGTCGTTCCTCCCAGTTCCCGCCACCGGGCCTGGAAAGCCTGGACCATGCGGTGCCCCCAATCGTTTTGCGGGTACAGAACGCCGGCCTGCTGATGGCCAAGCCGATGAGCATACTCAGCCACCTGATGGGCCTCTTCCTCGGGATCTAGGCCGAACTGGAAGAGAGGGTCCTTCCCTGAAGCCCAGTCTTCCGTGGTGTTTAGGATCAAGGTAGGGGGGAGTCCGTCAGTGAAGTTCTTTGGGCCCTCTTCCCGGCGCTTTCCCTGCTGGTTGCCTTCGGCGAGGGCTCGCGCCGCCGGCTGGGTGAGGGGGCCGATCACTGCTGCGTAGTTCCTTTTCTGGATTTCGGCCAGGGCCTTGTACAGGCCTTTCCGGCGGCCCTTCGTGTCGAAGACACTCAGACCGATCCCGGTGCCACGGTCCGTCTGGTAATAGGCTGCTAACATGCCCCGGAGGAGGGCGTCGGCTACTGAGCCGTATTGGGACGCTAAAGGCAATAAGACAGCTAGCCGGAAGGGGGCTTCCTGGACCCGTTGCAGGCGCTTCCGCACAATGGACGTGAGCGGATGGTCCGGATAACGTGCCAGCCAGTCGTTCAGCTTCTGTCGAGTTTGGGTGAGGGGGTTGCGTGCGGCACGCCGCATGAGCTGTTCAAGACGTAGGTAACCTCCGGGAAAGTCTGTGCCGAGGGCTTGGATTTGTTCTGCCAGGACCCTTTCCGGCATGACGCCAAGAAGGTAGCGGATGCGAGCGAGATTTGCTTCCTGCTTGTCTTCTGGAAGGATGCGGTGGCGCGCCACAAGGGCCTCAAAGGCGGGACCGGGGCGGTGTCGGATGAGGTGAAGCTGGGCCTGGTAATCTAAGGCCTCCTGGCGCAAATCCGAGGAGAGCGAGGTCGGGTCGCCTTGATTCTCTATCAGATTCTTTAGGAGGCGGTGCGCTGAGTCCAAGCGTCGATGGCGGAGATGGATTCGAGCGAGCAGGAGTTGGCCCCGGGCCTCCGTTGCGGTTCCCGAAAGCCTTTCCAGGATCTGACGCGCTCGGGCGTCTCGACCAGCTAGGGCAAGGGCACTCGCTTGACGGTAACGCAATTGGGCTGCTTCGGTGCCTTTTGCTTCCTTGGCCCGAGCAGCGTAGGCTTCGGCCGCCGTGGTGTACTCGCCGGCCTGCTCAAGGGCCTCAGGAGCGCTTCTGGCCTCTTGCCTTGCGGGCTCGGGGGACGGCTCTAGGGCGCAACCGCCCAGGAGGACAGTAGCCAGGGCGGTCAGCCCCAGGCTAGGGCGCAATAGGCAGCGACGTGGCAAGCGACCTCCTTCCAGCGACTCGGCGAAGGCATGTGAGTACCAGCGATCTCGGCATTTTATACGTGGTTGCTACCCCCATCGGCAACCGCCGCGATTTGAGTCCGAGGGCAGCGGAAGTCTTGACCTCGGTCACGGCAATCGTGGCCGAGGATACGCGCCACATTCAGCGCCTGCTCGGGGATCATGGGCGTGGGGCTAAGCGCGTCTCCTTGCATGCCCACAATGAAGCCCTTCGGGTCCCGGGTCTCATCAAGCGGTTGCTCGGCGGAGCTAAGCTGGCCTTGGTCAGCGACGCTGGTGCCCCCGCGCTTTCCGATCCCGGGGGGCGTCTGGTTGCTGCCGCTCACGAAGCGGGGGTCCCGGTGCGCGTTGTACCCGGCCCGAGTGCCGTCACCGCTGCCCTTTCCGTGGCTGGCTTACCCGCCGACCGATTCGTCTTCGAGGGCTTTCTGCCCACACAGGGTAGGGCCCGGAAGGCCCGATTACAGGGGGTCGCGCGGGAGCCGAAGACCGTGGTTCTGTTCGAGTCGCCCAGACGCATCGGTGGGCTCCTGAGCGAGCTGGCGGGGTTTTGCGGCGGTGATCGGTGGGCTGTGGTGGCCCGCGAGCTCACCAAACGTTTCGAAGTCTGCCGGCAAGGGACACTTCAGGATCTGGCCAGGGCCTTTGCCGAAGG
>CAYVMM010000198.1:0-2884 GCA_964452535.1 uncultured Gammaproteobacteria bacterium
TTTCGCCGAAAGCAGTTCTTGCATACCTGGACTCCGCTCGACCAGGGCGATGAAAACCCCTTTTCATCGCCCTGGTCGAAGCGGAGCCGGCCGGCTCCGCTTGTCTAGAAAAACAGGCAACCGGTTGCTTTTCCGGGGTTTCCAGGAAAGGGCTTTTTCCCTTTTCACCGCTTTCAGCGGTGAAAGCCGGCCGTTGAAAAGGGTTTTCAACGGCCGGCTATCCCGAGTCTGTTGGGCTTTCATGGAGATCCCTGCAGGGAGCGAGCAGGTGGGGGGCTGCGGCAAGTGTTATCCTAGAGGCTATCTGCAGTAGAATTCCCCAACTCTCAACAAGAAACGGAAGGCTTGAGCATGCCCTATGTTGTCTTGCTCCGTCATGGGAAGAGCCATTGGAACGTGGAGCAGCGGTTTACGGGTTGGATAGATGTGGACCTCTCCGAAAGTGGGATGGAACAGGCCAAAAGGGCAGGACAGCTGCTTCAGGAGCGAGGTTTTGTTTTTCAGGGCGCCTTTACTTCCTATTTGAGACGGGCTATTCGCACCCTCTGGATCAGCCTGGACCACCTAGACCAGATGTGGCTGCCGGTATTCAAGGATTGGCGCCTGAACGAGCGTCATTACGGAGCCCTTCAGGGGGAAAGCAAGGCGAAGTTCGAGGAGATCTATGGAGTGGAACAGGTCCACCAATGGCGCCGCTCTTACGATGTCCGGCCACCCCGCCTCGAGTCGGACGATCCCAGGCATCCCCGCTTAGAAGTGAAATACCAAAAGCTTGACCCCAGTGATATACCGACTGCTGAATCTTTGGCGGATACCATAACCCGAGTCCTCCCCTGCTGGAGGGAGCTCATTGCTCCGCGCCTCCGGGCTGGGGAAGACATCTTGGTCGCTGGCCACGGTAACAGCCTGCGGGCTCTGGTCAAATACCTCGATGGCCTATCCGAAGAGAGCGTTGTCAACCTCAATATTCCTCTGGCAGTGCCGCGGGTATACTGCTTTGGTGAGGGGATGACTGTGGAGCGCAGGTACTATTTACGGGAAGAGGGAGAGGAGGCGATCGAAGGCCCAATCGGCTGATTGGCTGCTTGCTGTCCCCTCATCGAGGCTTAGCGCGGTAGGGGGAAGATCGGCCCCTCGCAGGTTATGCCGAATAGGAGCCTGGGGAGGTCTATCGCAGTTGGGGCGACCCGATTTGGGCTCGAACTAGCCGATGACGTTAGCCAAAATGATGAAGGCAATCATTATGGCGACGAGTCCGCCCAGGACCCAGGCCAAGTGGACAGCCATGTATTTGTCGTCGCGGTGCATTGCGGATCTCCTTGCCGGGTCTCCTCCGGGTACGTGCCCGTGAGTCATTGGGCGGCTAGGGGGAGCTGGTTCCCCCTGGGCGAAAGGAACTTAGGGCGCAGGCCTCCGTTGAGGGGGGCCTTCGGCCTAGAGAGGCTCTACAATCGCTGGATTACGGGCAAGCCCTTATCCTTGATCGGGATTTTTGTTTTTCTAATTACTTCTGCGTTGACCGTCCGCCGGCCCCATTAACCCCCACTGGCCAAAGGAGGGGGCGAGGCGGCATGGCCCACCAGCACACGCTTGAGAAGCAGAACTTCCATAGGCAAAGGGTTTGCCAAGCTTGTATAATTTAACAAATTGACTATAGGGAAGGCCTTTAGGCCAATGGGCTTTCAGACCAAAAACGAGATTGCTCAAAATCTTCGAGGGTATGGCGTCCAGCCAACGGCCCAGCGAGTAGAGATCGCTCATGTCCTCTTTGCCAATGCGAAGCAGAAGGACATGGGTCACCATTTGAGTGCTGAGGATGTGCTCGAGCAGGTCAATGTCGATTTCAATCGGGTCTCCAAGGCGACGGTCTATAACACCTTGTGGCTCTTCGAGGAAATTGGGCTAATCCAGGCTGTCGTTGTCTCTTCAAATAAAGTCTTTTTCGACGCTAATACTGCCCCGCATCATCATCTCTATGACGAAGCCACCGGGACCCTCCAGGACATTCCGGCGGAAGAGATTGACCCGGCTCAGCTGATGCCCCACCTCCCGAATGGGGTTTCCCCGGAGGATTTGGACATTGTGGTTCGCATACGTAGCTAAGCGAAAGGCACCGCCACTGAGGCTCTACGGCTATCCCCTTTAGGGGGCGGTCGAGCTAGGGGCGGCCTCCGTCGATGCCTCCCCCTTTTCGGCTCCGCCACTTGGTGTAGGCAAGGTGACTGGCTCAGTCTCTAGAAGGCGTGCCATCCTTTGGCCCAGTTCCGGATGGCAAGTAAACAAAAGGACCTGACGGCCATCGATCATCTGGCGCAAGTTGGCCAGACCGGTTTCCTGGCGGTCGGGATCCCAGTTGACAAAGACCTCGTCGAGTAGCAGGGGCAATGGCTCATGGCCTGCGTCGAGGTGATCCACAATGGCTAAGCGCAAGGCTAGAAAGATTTGGTCCCGAGTGCCTCGGGAGAATTCCGCCGAATCCGAGTGAACGGGCCAGAGTTCGCCTCGTTCGTTGCCCACTAGCAGGGCGTCGTTTTCTTGATCAATCTGAATTCGGTTGTAGCGTCCCCCCGTGACCTGCTTCAAATAGGAGGCAGTCCGGCGCAAGATAGCGGACTGGTGGGTCTCCCGAAACCGACGGTCGGCCTCGCGTACTAAGCACTCCAACAAGCGCAAGCGATCCTGCTCCCGGAGGATTTCCTGGTACATCGCCTCCTTCTCGGCAATGGCGCCTTGAATGAGACCGACGTCTTGTACGGTGCGCCCCCGCTCGAGGTCAGCGGCAAGCTCGCTTAAGCGCCGATTGACCTCCTCGCGCTCTTCCTCTCGGCGCTCTAGCTCGGACCGGGCCTCCGCCAGCGATTGCTCATCCAGCAGGTCCTCACCG
>CAYVMM010000199.1:0-2864 GCA_964452535.1 uncultured Gammaproteobacteria bacterium
TCGCATCATACGAAGACTATAACATGGTTAGAGGAGTTTGCAGACAGGCCCTAGATGCAGCAAGGGCGCGTGCTATGGGGGTTCCGAGACAGCACATTTACCCAGCAGCACAGCGAGCGGGCCCATGCAACGGGCCACAGTACGGCCCGCCAGGCGGCGGAGACAGCCAAGATAGCGGGCGTCGGTGGTCTTTGGTTATGGCATTTCTCGCAACGCTACCCCAATGTCGAGACGCACTTGGCCGAAGCCCGGGAGGTCTTCGCGGCCACTGAAGCGAGTCGGGATGGCTTAGGAGTCGAGGTAACCCGACAAGCGGACTGATCCTAAGATAGGAATTGGTCACAGGGGGTTTCGGCCGGATAATAGGGGAGCCGTGCCCTCTAAGCGCTATTCCCCCGCACCGGACCGATTCTTAGGACTTTAGCGAATTTCAAGGCGCACAGCCCCTCTTAGCTTGTGTCCTTTTCTTGCTGGCGCATCCAGTCGGAGAAGGGCTTGAGCAGATCAATGGGGATGGGGAATAAAGTAGTGGAGTTGTTTTCGGTAGCTACCTCAGTGAGGGTTTGGAGATAGCGTAGCTGCAAAGCGCTAGGATGGGGCTCCATTTGCTCAGCGGTCTGCACAAGCTTCTCTGCGGCCTGTAGCTCGCCCTCAGCGTGGATGACCTTGGCACGACGCTCGCGCTCGGCCTCGGCCTGTTTGGCGATAGAGCGGATCATGGCGTCGGGAAGCTCCACATGTTTGATCTCGACATTGGAGACTTTGATCCCCCACGCTTCAGTCTGAGCGTCCAAGATTTCCTGGATAGCGGCGTTGAGCTTGTCCCGTTGCGCTAATAGGTCGTCCAGCTCGTGCTTGCCCAGCACCGAGCGCAGGGTGGTCTGGGCTAGCTGGGTAGTTGCGGCGTGATAATCCTCCACTTGAATCACCGCTCGCTCAGCGACAATAACCCGATAATAAAGCACCGCATTGACCGAAGCGGAGACGTTGTCTTGAGTGATGATCTCCTGGGCAGGGATGTCCAGTACCACTGTGCGCAGATCCACCCGGACGGCCTGTTGAATGCCTGGGATCACAATGATCAAACCCGGTCCCTTGACCTTCCAGAATCGACCCAGGAGGAACACAATCGCCCGCTCATACTCCCGATAGATCCGGATTGCGGACATCAAGAACAAAACAACAATGACGACGATGATCACCAGCGGGTTGGTTAATAGGGCTTCCATGGCTCACTCCTAGCGCTGAGCCGATTCTTCGATCTGGCTGACCTCCAAGGTTAGCCCATCTAGTCCTTCGATGCGGACTCGCTCGCCTTCGCTTATTGAGTATTGGGAGCGGGCTCGCCATAGCTCGCCTTCAAAGCGGACCCGACCTTCCGGGTTCAGGGGGGTTACCGCTACTGCGGTTTTCCCTAACAGGTGGCCCTCGCCGCTTACCGGTTGGCGCTGGTGGCCCCTGGCCGCCATAAGGGCCACGCCTAGGATAAAGACGCCGGTTACCAGACTGGCAGTAATAATCACTGGCCAGGCGATCTCCAGGGCGGGCACTTCAGTGTCCATCAGCATAATGGAGCCTAAAACGAAGGCGATGAGGCCGCCTACCCCCAGGGCCCCAAAGCTGGGGACCAGGGCCTCGCCCACGAAGAACAGGATCCCAAGCCCAATCAAGCCCAAGCCCGCGTAACTGACCGGCAGCGTCTGGAAGGCGTAGAGGGCTAATAAGAGGCTAATGCCGCCAAGGACGCCGGGGACAATGGCCCCAGGGTTGGCTAACTCAAAGATGAGACCGTAGATCCCGACTAACATGAGAATGTAGGCCAAATTGGGATTGGCTAGGGCCTGGAGGAGCCGGATGCGCCAGCCTGGCTCCATGAAATGGGTGGTGGCGTTGCTCAGCCTCAGGGTGGTTTCCCCGCGGGGGAGCTGCACATTACGGCCGTCGGCTTGGCGTAGGACTTCGGCTGGGGAGGGGGCTAGAAAATCGACCACACCTTCGGCTACGGCTTTATCGGCGGGCAAGGAGGCAGCCTCACGGACAGCCTTTTCCGCCCAATCGGCATTGCGCCCGCGTAGCTCTGCCAAGCTCCGGATATAGGCAACAGCATCCTCTACCGCCTTGCGTTCCTTCGCGGATCGGTTTCCTCCTTCTTCCTGGGACCCCGCCAGTGGCTTCTTCTCAGCGCCTTCCTTCCCGGCCTTCCCGGTGTTCCGGCCCTGATCCCCCGAACCGGGGAGGGCGCCCCCACCCATCTGGACCGGTGTTGCGGCTCCTAGGTTGGTTCCTGGCGCCATGGCCGCCACATGGCAGGCATAGAGGATATAGGTTCCGGCGCTAGCGGCTCGGCCACCGCTGGGGCCAACCCACCCAATAACCGGCACTGGCGACTTCAGAATGGCCTGGATGATGGTTCGCATGGATCGCGATAGTCCGCCAGGGGTGTCGATGCGCAACAGGACTGCGCTGGCCCCACGCGCTTCCGCACGTCCCAATACCTGATCGATCCAGTCTCCCTGAGCCGGACCGATGACCCCTTCCAGATCGGCTACAACTACCTGGGGGGATCCCCTCAATCCGCCCGCTCCTGGCCCCTCGCCCTGAGCTTGCAGGGTCCCGGTGACGAGCGCTAGGGCAAGAAAGCAGCAAAGGCTCCGGAGGAGGTTCATGGCTACCTTTCTCTCCTCTCCTGAAGAAGGACCATACCTTCTTCAGGGGGTGACCCCAAAGCCTTACCGCACCCGGAAAAGGGTCAGTGAGGGAGCTCGGTCCGCCCCCTAGGCTCGTTGCTCGTTGTCAAGGCAGGGTTTGGCCCTTAAAATTTTTGTACTCAAAGGGAGAGGTGGCCGAGCGGTCGAAGGCGCACG
>CAYVMM010000200.1:0-2854 GCA_964452535.1 uncultured Gammaproteobacteria bacterium
GGGCCGGACGGTGCCGGGGGTGGCCCAGCTCGCCAAGTAGTTGCCGTTCCACTTGGGCAAAGGCCTCATGGCCTACCTCGCGCATGTCCTCTAGGGTTAGGGCGTAGAGGGCCTGGTAGAGATCCCGGTCGACATGGGCAACGGCCGGCACGGGCTGATTCCCCAGCTCTTGGGCGCCGGTCTCCGGCTCCCATTGCCCAGTGGGACGCGTGGTCAGGGATCGGCTGACCCGAGCGACGGTGCCGTTGTCGAGTCGGAGACGGCCTGCGAGCTTAGCCTTATGCTCTCCAGCTCGCGGGATGTAGGGGAAGTCACGATAATTGGCAGGATGAAAGCCGTATAGAAGGGTGGTAATGGCAGCGAAGAGGGTGCTTTTCCCGGATTCGTTGGGCCCTTCGATAACCACCGGGCCTTCGGGCAGCTCCAGTGTTTGATTCCGGAGATTCCCGAAGGCTGTCAGTTCTAGGTGTTCAATCCTCATCGTGGCTGGCCTTGCCGAATCATACGATTCAGTAGCTCGGGACGCGTATCCTTGAGCAGCTCGCGGAGGTAGTCCCGGCGTTTCTCGGGTCCCGTTGGGGTGAGGGCGCTTAAGGTCGAGGGGGTCAGGGTGTCGAGGAGCCCCTCTTCGCTGTAAGCCCTATCGATCAATTCAAGCGCAGTGGCTAGGGGCGAAGGGGCTTTGAGCAATCCTTCCCGATCCACTGGTCTATGAAGGCCCTGAGGAAGCACTTCCACATCAAGGGCCCCCGCGCGCTCGATCAAATCCATTTCCAAATCGGCTTGATTGTCGGGGTCCTGGAGCGCCTCGGCCAGGGGATTGGCCCCAACGAGCTCCACTCGGAGGATGCGTTGGGCGGCTTTGGAAGGGGGAATCCGGCTGGCGAGCTCGACAGCCAACGTTGCTGGATCCGCTCCGTCTGGGTCCGTAACTCGGACGGTCTGCCAATCCAAAGAGGCCAGCGGCACAAAGGTGACTTCGGCTGGCCCTTCGGGGGGGATTTCGACCCAGTTGCCGCCTTTGGGACCCGGCTCGTGGAAGTGGCGCCCTTGAAGATTGCCAGGATAGTGCACGGGGAGGGCAGGGAAAGGCTGCTGACGCTGGTGGATGTGTCCTAGGGCCCAATAATGGTAACCGGGCTTCTCAAAGTCGGCGCGAGTACTGGGCGCATAAGGAGTATGCTCCTCGCTCCTCGAAGCGGCTTGCACATGGGTATGGAGCAGGCCGACGGTAGGCCGGTCCCCCGGCATGGCCGGAAACTGGGCGGCGAGATTGTCCCAGCATGCCTTCTGGGGAAACCCTGCGCTCACCACTCGCGCTAGGGGCTCTTGCGAGGCTTGCGGAATGGGGAGCACGACGGGCTCGGCTTCGCGGACCAAGTAGACGTTACTGGGCCACACTAAGTAGCTGTCTGGGGAGACCTCCCGCTCGGGCGTGATGCCTGGGGGTGTGGCGAAGCGCTGAACCAGTTGACCACCGGGGTCGTAATTCCCCGTGCAATAGATAACCGCAATGCCGGCTTCTTCTAATCGCCGCAGAGCGTTGATAAAGAAGCACTCCGTGGCAAAGGTAAGCAGCTCGCTATCAAAGGCGTCGCCAGCGATCAGAACGGCATGGGCGCGTCCTTCAATCGCCGTGGTTACAGCCTCTTTGAATGCCTCCCGCAAGGCCCGACGAAGCCGGTCCCGAACGGCCTCATTCCGGCCGTAAAAAACGGTGTCCAGGTGCAGATCGGCTAAATGGAGGAATCGAAAGGGTTCAAGCATGGTTTATATTGTAGGGGGAGCCCAATGGCTGTCAGAATTTCTTATTTTGTTTTGCGCCGGTGCCGATGCCCTTTGCTGGTGATCCATGGTGCCAAGGACCGAGTTGTTCCCATCGAGTACGGCCGCGCTGTCTTCGAAACCACTTCTGGGCTCAAGCGTTTTCTGGCCATTGAGGGCGGAGGCCACAACGGCCCCGGTTTTGTGACCAACGAATCCCGCTATCGACGGCGACTGGAGGCCTTCCTGGCGAAGCACGCCCCGCCGTGAAGAATGGATCCGCATGGCGATCCCCCTTAAGGGCCAGCTTCGATCTCCGCGATCTCCGTTAAGGAGCTCGCCGGTAGGTTAAACTTCGGCCTCGATGACCCTGGGAATCCCATGATCCAGGTGATAACGGCCTTCGGATACAGCGTTGAGCCACGCGGCGGTGCGCTTGAAGGCGCCAAAGGGGTAAAAGTGCAGACCGTGAAGGGTGATCTCCGGGTGCTCGATCTGCAACTTTCCCAGCTCGGCCACCAGCTTACCCGGGGAGGGGCGCGTTGAGGCCCACAGGGTGCGCAGGGCGGTCTTGGGGTGCTGACACGCGAAGCGGAGGACGCCGGTTAAGCCGAGAAGCTCCCAGGTGAACTTGAGCAATGTCCGCGTGGAAGGCAGCCCGGGGAGCCCGACCTCAATCGCTAGGTTAGGGGCTTCCTGGCTCAAGATCTCCTGGTACCAGGGCTCGATCGCAGTGGCGGTGAAGACGAACTGCGTGATGAGTCGGACCTCGATGCCGGTTCGGAGGCTCCACTCATGCTTGGCCCGGAGATAGCGGCGCACCTTCGCGTCGCTGGCGAGATGATGGCCCCTCGGATGCGCCCCCACACTCACGCGTTCGAAGCCGTATTCCTCCAAGAGACCGGTTTGAAAGACCGCAAGGCTATCAACGAAGGGGCCGGCAGGGGTCCGCCGGTCGCCCGCGCTTACGAGGACCTCGCGGGCACCGATGTCCCAGTTGAGACACGGACTCTCTACGGGACCGATGTCGCAGAGACGATCGTTCGGGCGGCACACGAAGTCGGGGCAAGCGCCATCGCTTTCACCCCTC
>CAYVMM010000201.1:0-2845 GCA_964452535.1 uncultured Gammaproteobacteria bacterium
CCGGCCGGGGTGGGGGGTCCGGGAAGCTCGCGCCGGCCCAGGGCCCCTTGAGTGGGCCAGAGCAGAGCCCGCAAGCCGTCCCCAATCCCCGTTTGGTTGCGGGCATAGTAGGCCCAGTCCCCATAGGCGTAGCGCACCATTGTGCCTTGGGCAGTCGTTACAACGAGGCTGCTGTGACACCCGTGGTCAAGGATGAAGATTGGGCGTGGGTCCTCAATGCCCTCCGGCGGGATCACCGAGGCAGAGCAGCCGGCGAGCAAAAGCAGGAGAAGCACGCTCGCCAGAGCCCAGGGCAGCGGCTTGCGCATCGGGCCTCGTCTCTTAGCGACCGGATCAAACTAGCGGGCGACCATTGCAAGGACAGCAATAGCTAGGATGCCCCTTCGGTCGCCAAGGAGGAACCCTTTCCTTCCCCCAGTGTCCCCATCGGGAAAGGCCCTTGCTTTCCCTTTCAGCTCCGGCCTTCACCGCGGTCGAGGCGCACCCGGGACCGTCCTGGTGTCCACCCAGCCCCCTCACGGGGCTTCGCTGGGCGCCCAATCAGCCGAGTCCTGAAGCAAAGGAGATCCGGATGGATGAGGACAAGTTCAACAACGACATACGCAAATTCTTAAAGCAGGTCGGAGTCACTTCCCAGCAGGAAATCGAGAAGGCGGTGAAGAAGGCACTTGAGGCGGGCGAGCTTGCGGAGGGCGGTCAATTAAGCGCCCGTGTCACGCTCCACGTTGATGGGCCCGATAGCCACCGCCTGGTCGAGCAGTCGGTGGAGGGGGCTATCCGGCTTTCTTAGCCGGAGATAGCCTCGGGAGCCGACGATTCAGGAATGCAGCGGCATCCCAATCAGGGCTTGGTGGGCCCAGTCGACAAAGAGCATGTAGAGGGCCAATCCTCCCACCAAGGCACACTCATCGTTCCAGGAAGTGCGCAGGAGCGCCAGCTCCGGACGTTGCGACCGGCGCTTCAAGGAGAGTCGATCCAACACCGCCCAAATCAGGAAGCTACCGAACAGAACGACATCGGCTACTGTGCCGTTGACAAGGAGATGGGCCACTGCCCACGTCTTCACCGCCACCAGCAAGGGATAGCGGAAGCTCTGCTGAATCCGGCCCGGCAGTAGGGCAGCCAGCACCAGCGGAAAGACCAGAAGCATAAGCGAGAAAGTGACGGGACGAAGCCAGCCCGGAGGATGATAGAGGAAGGTGGGGTCCTGGCGGGCCAGGTCATAGCCCACGATGATCAGGATCACCCCGGCGAGGGCCACGAGGCTATAAAGAATCCGCCAAGTCCGTTTACCCAGGCGCTCTACCAAGGCCTCCCGAAGGTTGGGATTCACAATGGCGAGGGAATGGCCACCCAGAAATAGGATCAGGCCAAGCACAAGCAGGGGCATTCGATCTCCTCTTTGGACGCATTTGCAAGAAAGAAAATACTAACCCAGGCCTCGCAAAGAGCAAACCGAGCCAACCGCTCATTTCCACTCTCTCACACGATCAAGGGGACTAAAGCGCCCCAAAAGCGGCAAGAAAGCCCCGGAACCCGGCTGAGAGAGACATTAACAAGCCGCTTCTTCCGCCCTTTCCATCGGCAGGGGCTCAATCCGCCGCAATACACGGGCCGATTCCCGCCGAGCCGTCTCCACGAAGGCCCGGACAAAGGGCCAATCCCGTTCCCCTCGGCGCAGGCCAAGGTAGAGAGTCCCGTCAAGTCCCTCCTCACCAATCGCCACCCCCGCTACCGTGCCCCGATCCAGGGCACCCTCCATGGCCCAAGCCGGAAGGGCAGCTACCCCCTGCCCGCTCGCTACCAGCTGGACCACCATGACGGTCAATTCGGTGGTGCGGTGGTAGGCGGGCTCAATCCCGGCCGGGAACAGAAATTGGGTGAAGATATCCAGTCGATCCCGGGCAACTGGATAGGTGATGAGCGTCTCCTGGGCGAGATCGCTGGGGTGGGCTACCCCCGATGCAGCCAGGGGATGCCCCGGAGGCACAGCCAGCAGGAGCGGATAGTGGAACAAAGGCAGAAAGTCTGCCACCTCGCCAGAGCGAGCATCAGGGGTAATCAACAGATCGAAATCGCCCCGATTAAGCGCTGGCATGGGCTCTTCCTGCAAACCGGCACTGAGATCGATATCGACCTCTGGCCAATCCTGGCGATAGGCCTCCATAGTGGGGATGAGCCACTCAAAGCAACTGTGGCATTCGATGACGATATTCAGCCGACCGCTTTCCCCGCCGGCCAGCCGGGCCAAGTCCCCTTCTACCGCCTGCACTTGGGGCAAGACCCGATCGGCTAGGGCCAAAACCCGCTGCCCAGCTTGGGTAAACTGGACGGGACGACGCCGGCGCTGGAAGAGGGAAACCCCGAGCCGGTCCTCCAAATTCCGGACGCGATGGGAAAGCGCGGAAGGGGTCAGGCTCAGGCGTCGAGCCGCCGCTTCCAAGCGACCGGTCTCACGCAGAACACTCAATAACCGTAAGTGCTCCAGCTCCAGGATCATGCGCACAACCCCCTATCTCAGGGAGCCGTCCCAATCCAGGGGCGGCCCCAATTTGAATTCAGCTCAAAGTAATAATGAATATTTTGAGCTTGAATGCAAATAGCAAGAGGCGCATCCTTGACTCTTGCCCACGGCGTGGGAGGCCCCTTGCGCCCTCCGACCTGTACCCCTTTTGTACTCCTTAAGGAGGAGCCTTAATGACTATTGCACATACCCTTGGTTTTCCCCGCATCGGTGCCCATCGCGAGCTAAAGCGGGCGCTAGAGGCCTATTGGGCCGAGGAGTCCGACCGCTCCGCTCTAGAGGAAACGGGCCGCCAGCTCCGCCGCCGCCACTGGCAACAGC
>CAYVMM010000202.1:0-2827 GCA_964452535.1 uncultured Gammaproteobacteria bacterium
GGCAATGGCGATGTGATCGAGCCGGAGGGCGGCCTGATCGCCATCGGCAGCGGCGGGGGCTATGCCCAGGCGGCGGCGCGTGCCCTGTCCGAGCACACCGAGTTGGAGCCGGTAGATATCGTTAACCACGGCCTTGATATCGCCGCCGAGATCTGCATCTACACCAACGCCCAACGCACTGTGGAAGTGCTGGAAGGCAGTGACTGAATGAGCGAGCTAACCCCACCCGAGATCGTTCGCGAGCTCAACAAATACATCGTTGGCCAGCATGAGGCCAAGCGGGCGGTGGCGGTGGCCCTGCGCAACCGCTGGCGCCGCAGCCGTCTCGATCCCGAGCTGGCCGCCGAGGTGACCCCCAAGAATATCCTCATGATCGGTCCCACTGGCGTGGGGAAGACCGAGATCGCACGCCGCTTGGCCACCTTGGCCGGGGCCCCTTTCCTCAAGGTGGAGGCCACCAAGTTTACCGAGGTCGGCTACATGGGGCGGGATGTGGAGTCCATGGTGCGTGACTTGGTGGAGCAGGCCATTCAGATGGTGCGGGAAGAGGCGAAGGAAGGGGTTCGCCGCCGCGCCGAGGACGCTGCTGAGGAGCGGCTTCTGGATGTCCAGCTGCCCTCCCGAGAGGCTCGTGAGGAGCACGCGGCCTCCGATACCCGTCAGAAATTCCGCAAGATGCTCCGGGAGGGTCGACTCGACGAGCGGGAAGTGGAGATCGAGGTGACGGATCAGGGCGGGGGACGCCTCCAGATGATGGTCCCCCAAGGCATGGAGGAGGTTGGCACGCAGCTCCAAGAGCTGCTCCAAGGAGTGGGTCAAGGGCGTACCAAGACCCGCCGGGTTCCGGTGCGGGAGGCCTTCCAAATCCTCGCTGACCAGGAGGCGGCCAAGCTGGTGGATGAGGAAGACATTCGGATGCGGGCCCTGCGCCGGGTGGAGAACCACGGCATCCTGTTCATCGACGAGATCGACAAGGTCGCCGGCTCCGGCCAGGGGGGAAGTGGCGGGAGCCCCGATGTCTCTCGGGAAGGTGTGCAGCGCGATCTCCTGCCCATGGTGGAGGGCTCGACGATCTCCACTAAGCACGGCATGGTCGCCACCGATCACATCCTGTTTATCTGCTCCGGGGCCTTCCACTTTACCAAGCCCAGCGATCTGATCCCTGAGCTTCAGGGCCGCCTGCCCATCCGAGTGGAGCTGGAGGCCCTGGGCACGGACGAGTTCGTTCGCATACTGACCGAGCCTCAAGTCGCGCTCACCCGCCAGCACCAGGCTCTCATGGCAACGGAAGGGGTGACCCTGGAATTTACCGAGGAGGGGCTCCGTCGCATCGCCGAGGTGGCCTCCGAGGTCAACGACCGCACCGAGAATATCGGTGCGCGTCGTCTGCACACCGTGATGGAGCGCCTCCTTGAGGAGGTCTCTTTTGGGGCCGACGAGTATCAAGGACAGACGATCACGCTCGACCCCGCCTATGTGGATCACTACCTCGGCGACCTCGCTGCCGACGAGGATCTCTCGCGCTACATCCTGTAACCGTTAGGGCCATGAGCCAGCCTAGCGCCTATACCCCTTCCGATACGGCCCATATCCTCACCGAGGCTCTTCCCTACATCCGCCGTTTCCATGGCTCCACCCTGGTGATCAAGTACGGCGGAAGCGCCATGGTAGACGAGCGGCTCAAGGAGAGCTTCGCCCGGGATGTGGTGCTTATGAAGCTGGTGGGCATGAATCCGGTCATCGTCCACGGGGGCGGGCCCAAGATCGGCGAGATCTTGGAGGAGATGGGCCGATCGACGCATTTCGTGGCCGGTATGCGAGTGACCGATGCCGAGACCATGGAAGTCGTGGAGATGGTGCTCGGCGGTCGGGTCAACAAGGAGATTGTGCACCTGATCAACCGCCACGGCGGCCAGGCCGTGGGCCTCACCGGCAAGGATGGGGGATTGATCCGGGCGCGTAAGCTGCAGATCACCCGGGAGGATCCGGGTGCCCGCGCCCCCGAGATCCTCGATATAGGGCTCGTGGGTGAGGTGGAGACCATTGATGCCCGGGTGGTTCAGACCCTGGATACGGGAAGCTTTATCCCGGTGGTGGCGCCCATCGGGGTCGGGGCCGAGGGCGAGACCTTCAATATCAATGCCGATCTGGTTGCGGGCAAGTTGGCGGCGGAGCTGGCGGCCGAGAAGCTGATCCTGCTGACCGATGTGCCCGGCCTCCTGGACGGCGACGGCCGCCTGGTCACAGGCCTCTCCCGAGCCCAGGTGGAGGCCTACATCGCTGATGGCACCATTGCCGGTGGGATGCTGCCCAAGGTCCGATGCTGCCTGGAGGCGGTGGGCGCTGGTGTCCACAGCGCCCACATCGTGGACGGGCGAGTGGACCACGCCCTCCTTCTGGAGGTCTTCACCGATGCCGGGGTAGGGACCCTGGTGCGGGAGGAGAGCGGGATCTATTAAGAGGAGATCAATCGGGTCACCGGGACGCGGCCCCATGGAAAAACGGTTGTTCCCCTTAACAATTGCGCTCCCCCGGATCCGGGTCGATGGCCCAATCCAGCTCCCTGATCTGGTCGTCCAGGTGAAAGGCCCGTACCCGCCATCCGGTCTCCTCTTGCCCAATAATGAGGTGCACGACCTCGGGATATTGATTGTTTGCCACATCGGTGGGGCTGGGTCGGGCGGGGGACTGGGGATGGGAATGGTAGATGGCAGCGAGCTCCCAGCCTCGCTCCCGGATGCAGCGCATGGCCTCGATAAGGCCTGGCGGCGCCATGTCGAAGGCATCGCATCGGTGCAGGCGGTTTTCTACAGGCAGCTGGTAGCGG
>CAYVMM010000203.1:0-2826 GCA_964452535.1 uncultured Gammaproteobacteria bacterium
AACGGCCAGGTACTTGAGGCGCCGGCCCAACAGCTTGCAACAGCCCAGGTAGTGAGGGGCCTGGACCAGTCGGTTCCACTCGGACTCCCGATCGGAACCGGTCACGAGGCGGAGATCTGGGGAATGCCCTGTGCCCATGGGCTTAGCCGGGGTTACGCCCGTCATTTCAGCTCCGGGCTGCCTCAGAGGGAGGCTCATCCACCGGCGTTCAAAAAGGGGCATCCTGCCCGGGGCCCGGAGCTTTGTCTAGCCCTTAGTAATTTGCGTTGTAGTGTTAATGGATGCCTACAAAGCCCGGATTAGCGAAAGCGCCTTTGGGGTAAACGCACTCCCTGTCGTCGGGAGGCATCAAACAAGGCAGGAAGGCCAAGGGGGAGCGCGAGGACCCCAAAGGTCATGAGTGCGTATTTGGCAGAAGGTGCTTGCCGGCAGGCAAGATACGTGGCCCCGGCGCCAAAAAGAGCAACCGCATAGGCTAGATTACTCCAGAAGGGCTCGTAGGTTGCGCAGTACCCCCAGCAAAGGAGCGTAAAGGAGGGCGCGTTCCACGTCGGAGGTGCCGGTTGGACCCAAAAAAACCGACAGTAAGTCGTAAACGCCAGCATCATGGTCACGGGAAAGGCTGTAAGCCATAGACTCGGATGAACGACTTGCCTTGGCCCATATCGTTGATAGAGCTTCAACCAACTCAAGGGAAAGGTAAAGACCACCAACCATAGGCCAAGGATATAGCTAACCGGCCAATGCCCGATCCGAGGCTGCAAATAGGCGAGCCGGAACGATGGAGGAAGTGTTGCCCATGGAAACGAGGGATCCGGAAGGGGATTGGTCAGAAAGGCCAGTGCGATAAGGCCGAGCCCAGTGATCAAGGCGGCCATGCCCCAGCTTGCAAGCCGAGCCCAAGGCGCAGGTAAGAGGACCCGGGAAAGTCCCCTTTCATTATTTCTTCGTTGCAACCAGGCAAAGGGACCCATACACGGGATCCTGTGTGACAACGAACCCCTTTGAGGCGGGCTCGTTTGGGGGCTCACGCGGCAAGTGCGTAATGCATTACGCTCTCCTTGTCAACCCGTCTAATCCGCCGCGGAAGATCAGACCAGATCAGCGGCCTCAAGCCCCAAAAGGGTTTGCATGCGAGTATACGGGGCTGCCCCAAGCGTGCTATGGGAGTAGGATAGCATCGCTCGGTAATCGGTCCTATAGGAAGAGGCCCTTATTAGAGCACTCAAAGGTTGCATCCGAAGGACAAGGCGTGCTTTATAGGGGGGAAGGAGATCTATAGGGCTGGCCCGACTACGGGCCTGGATCCGATTCCATTGCGTAGATGGCGCCCTCGATCAGAATAAGGAGTAGGACAATGAATATCGGAGCACCCAAGCGAATTCGAAAGGTCGTTCCCCGAGTTCGACCCGTGGAGCCCCAGGAGCCAGCTCCCCAGAGGAAACCGAAGAAAAAACCGGCAAAGCAGCCAGCTAAGGAGAAGGTCTCGCAGTGATCGGGGAAACAAGCGCCCCCCGGCCCCTGGAGAGAAGGAACCATGTGGAACCTGTTCCAGCGCTTCCGTTCCCGTGAAGCGGGCGTGCCTTACCACAGTTTCTTCGGACGGGCTCGCGTCCGGTGCAGCTGGTGTGGGCAAGAGCACCCGGTCACGGAGATTGAGCTTGTACGAAGGCAAGGCTTCTGCCAAGGGTGTCAAGCCCCCTTTCCGATTCGCCAAGAAAATGACGAATGCGAGGAAATCTGGGAGCATCCTAAGGCCACAGACTGGGCATGGGCCCTAGCTACCATGCCGGGAAAGGCCGATGGTCACATCCGAGGTTTCCGGGGCTGGCGCTTGAACCGACGAGAGGGGCAGCCAGTGCTTACCTCCCTCTCGGTTGAGGTCGATTGGCCGCCAGGCATGCCGTTGATCGCGGAGGAGCTCCACAGCGACTTGGCGTACGGTCCGGGGATCTATGCGATGAAAAGTCGGTACCCCCTCCTAGCCGGTGTGCAAAGGCGGGGCTTCCCGGTGCGGGGGGAAGTCGCCTTGTGGGGCACCGTGGTGGAGCATGAGGACGGTTTCCGAGGGCGGTACGCCTATCCTACCCACCTCATGCTTTCTTCAACGGTGCCTGGCGGAGATCCCAAGCGAGTAGCTGCCGAGCTCGAAGAGCGGTATGAGGTGCCGGTGGAACCTCCCTCTCGAGAGTCGGCACTCGGGCTGGGATGGCCTTGAAGCTTCCCGAATTACTAGGGAGAACGAAAGTTGTGCCATGAGATACCGGCCCGCTAACGGGTAATCCGCTCCGGGGACCCCGCTCTTTCGGAATCCCCTCAGTCGCTCCCTACCCGTTAAACCTAAAGTGGCCCCATCCGTCTGCACAACAGGTGGCCTGATAGAAGTAAACCTCCGGGGGTTATCCCTCCCTTTAAGAGGGTGCCCCCATCCCCTGGTAGGCCTCGGCGAGGGTATGATCGCCGAGGCCCTGATGGGGTCGGTTGTGGTTGAAGTAGTGGAAGTAGGTCTCGAGCCCCGCGTAGAGGCTCGGCCCATCCCCAAACTCGGGGAGATCGATCGCCTCGTACTTGAGGCTGCGCCACAGCCGCTCGACGAAGATGTTGTCGAAGCTCCGGCCCCGGCCATCCATGCTGATGGCGATCTCGGCGTCCTTGAGCCGGTCGGTGCACGCGGTGCTGATGAACTGACAGTCCTGGTCGGTGTTGAAGATACGGGGTGGCCCGAAGCCCGCCAGGGCGTCTTCCAGCACCTCGAGGCAGAACGCCGTCTCCAACATATTCGACAGGGCCCAGGCCAGCACGAACCGGCTGGTCCAGTCGATCACC
>CAYVMM010000204.1:0-2826 GCA_964452535.1 uncultured Gammaproteobacteria bacterium
ACCCGCGAGCGCTTGCGCTCGGGGTCCCAGACATTCTCGGCCAGCTGGAGGTGGGCCAGCGTGGAGCCGTCGGCGCGCTTTTGGCGAGATTGGCGCAAGTCCATGTACCCAAGGGTATTCCAGTAGTAAAATCTGGATTACAAAGGTGCTAACTGCCATGTATGTATTTATGTTCGAAGCGCGCTCACAGGCCATCATATGTTGTAAGTTTTTATTTTTCTCCGATTTTGTGGCGGGAAGTCGTCGCCATGTGCCCAGTTGTTGTCGAACTCGGGTCGAAGGGGGTGCGCATACGCTCTTCTGTCAGGCGGTTGACTCCGTAGGCCTGCAGGCGGGGCTCAGCAGCTATCCGGGGAAGGCCCCGAGTCCTCGAGGTTTCCAGGGCTCGGCTGATCTCTTGGATGGTGAGCCGATGCCAGTCTCGATCGGGCTCCGGAGGCAGGCCCTTGCTCGTGGCTTCCCAGAGGTTGCGGGTTGGCTGGACAAGCAACATGGATGCCTTTTGAGTCAGTCGCTGGCGCCCCGGACCCGGTAAGCTCCTCCAGGAGCTGGCCGATCCGCCGGTGGAGCTCCTGGATTTCCATCGACTGCGTATAGTGGACTAGCAGGGCTCCGGTCAGGGGGGTAGCGCTGGCGTCTCGGACCTTGCTGAGGCCGGCCACCAGCCGCTCTAGGCGATGGGCTAGATGAGGGGCCCGTTGCAGGGTTGGAATCCGAAAGCGGATTCGTCCGGGAATCCGGGAGTGGGCTATGCTTACCTCCGTCTCCTGGGTGTGCCGAACGGAATTTTGGGAGAGGGGATCCCGCCGAAGGAATGGCAAGGCCATGGCTTAGGACCTCTCCTTGATTCGGTGACCGTGGCCTGAAGGTTGGTTATCCTGGGCATTGGCATCTAATGGTCATCAGTTTGCTAAGGAATGCCGATCACTCCTCCATAAGAAGCCAGGAATCGCCATGTCACCGAAGCGTCCGCCGAAAATCTTGGGTATGCGTCACCTCGCACTGTTCGTTCGCCGTTTCCGGGAGTGCGAGCGTTTCTATCGTGATCTGTTGGGCATGGCGGTGGAATGGCGCCCGGATGACGACAATGTCTACCTAAGCTCTGGATCCGACAATCTCGCCCTGCACCGGGTTGGAGAGGGAGCCCCGGAGGCCTTTGACGATCCGTGGGCCCAGCACCTCGACCATCTTGGCTTCTTCCTGCCCGATTTGAATGCCGTGGATGCCTGGTACGAATTCCTGGGGGCCCAAGGAGTGCTAATGAAGACAGCGCCTCGCTCCCACCGCGACGGTGCCCGCAGCTTCTACTGCTACGATCCCGACGGCAACACGGTACAGATGATCTGCCATCCCGGCATCCTTGATTGAGGCCGCCGACGAGCCGTTTGATCGCCCCTTGAAACGAGGCCCTCCCGCTTCGGGAGGGCCTCGTTTCTCCGATCTGGATCGTTGGCCTTGGAGGACGAAGAAACTGAGACAGTTAGCGCCCCTCTTTCTCATCTTGGTACCAATCGTTCACGTCTGTGTGCCGCACGTCCTTCCCGTGGACCAAGTAGATCACATACTCGGTGATGTTCTTGCTGTGGTCGCCGATGCGCTCTAGAGCCTTGGCTACGAACAAGATTTCGATGGAATCGGAAATGTTGCGCGGGTTCTCCATCATGTAGGTTAGCAACTCCCGGAAGATTCCCTCGAACATTTCGTCCACCTTCTTGTCCTGGCGATGGACGCGCAAGGCGGCCTCGGCGTCTATGGACGCCAGGCAGTCTAGGGCCTGCTGGGTCTGGTTGCGCACCGCCTCGCTCATGTTGGGCAGGCTCTGATGGCGCCTTATGGTCTTTTGGCTGATCAGATGCCGCGCCGTGCGGGCAATCTTTTCCGCTTCGTCACCCATGCGCTCGAGATCAGTGATGGTTTTGATGGCGGTCATAACGAAGCGGAGATCGCGGGCTGCAGGGGAGCGCCGGGCCAGTAGCGATATCGCCTTCTCGTCGGCCGCCACCTCCATGAAGTTGAGGCGGTGGTCCTCTCGGATGGTTTGTTCTGCCAGGGCGTGGTCGCCCTCAGTCAGGGCGCGCACCGCGCTATCGATCTGTTCCTCCACCTTCGCTCCCATATTCAGGACCTCGTCCCGGAGGGCCTCGAGCTCCTGGTCGTAGCGGTGGCTGATGTGGTGGTCGTTGTGGTTGGGCATGGTGGCGGATCCTGTCTTAGCTTAAGTGGCCGGTGATGTAATCTTCGGCCTTTTTCTTGTGGGGATTGGTGAAAAGGGTCTCAGTGTTGTCGTACTCGACCGCTTCGCCCGTGTGGAAAAAGGCGGTTTAGTTGGCGATCCGGGGCCTGCTGCATGTTGTGGATAACGATGATGATGGTTTAAGTTGCTGTGTAGCCCGTCGATGGGCTCCTCGATGGTGGCCGTGATCACCTGGATCCGGGGCCGAGGCAGGCTCGTGCATAACGAGGACGTCCGGATTCACGGTGATGAGTCGGGCGATGCACAGTCGTTGTTGGTAGCCCTCGGAAGGGGAGGTTCCGGAGTCGTATAGTCCAGTCCCTCGGCTATGCCGTGCCATAAATTGGCCTGTTAAAGCTTGCCCGATCCGGGTCCGTCATCGGGCACCAATCCCCTCGGTCCTGTAGCCCGTCAACCGAACCGGCCCGTGATATAGGATTCGGTACGCTCCTGATGCGGATTCGTGAACATCGTCTCCGTATCATCGTGCTCGATAAGCTCGCCGAGATGCATAAAGGCGGTGTAGTCCGATATGCGCGCGGCCTGCTGCATATTGTGCGTGACGATGAGAATCGTTACTTCCTTGCCTAGAC
>CAYVMM010000205.1:0-2826 GCA_964452535.1 uncultured Gammaproteobacteria bacterium
CGGCGCCCGATTGGCCTCAAGCAGGGCCAGGGCATCCTTGCGATCGGTTTTGTTGCCGCGGCGATACGGCTTGACGTGGTGGGCGGGCAGCAGAATGACTTGATGCCCTCGCTCCTGGAGGGAACGGCCCCAGAAATGGGCCGTGCCGCAGGCTTCCAGAACGAACCGGGCCGCGGGCTGATTCTCGATGAACCGCTGGAACTGACTCCGGCTCAGCCGCTTCTGTTGGACGATCTTGTTGGATTCGTTGGCCACAGCGATTTCGAAGACGTTTTTGGCCAAATCCACGGCAATGGTGCGCTCGCTCATGGGGGGTCTCCTCAAAGGCCGACATGGGTAAAGTCGGCACCAGTGTGGGATAAGGCGAGGAGTCCAGTGCGACGTGCTAAGTCGCGTCAGCTGTTGTCTCGGCTGGGGAAACGCCAGCAAGGAGACCGGGTGTTCCGCCACCTGTAGCCTATCGGCTAAGGCGACCGGGGAAACCCGCCGTCGAAAGCGCCGAGACAATGTACCCCCGCCACAAGGCAAGGGAAACCTGCGAAGGGAATACCGAGTTCGGCGAGCGCCACGCGGAAGAGGGGCTAGGCTGGACGATAAGGCGAGCGAAAGCGAACTCCTGGTAAACGTCGTTATCGCTGACAAGCGAAAGGCGCTGACACGCTTGGGCCAAAAGGCGTGGGGGTGGGGTCCCTTTCTTGGACTTGAGGGGACGCGGACGAAATACCCCCCGGCGAAAAGGGAGCGCCTAAGTCGTCCCTGCGGCTGACGCGAAACACGGTAAGCCCTCTCCCCCGCCCCTGGGGCAAGCCAACCGCAAGGGAGGCCCATGGGGGATGGGTAAAGGAAGGTGGAGGAAGCGAAGGCCGCTCTGTAATGGAGCGGATAGGGATTGAGCCGAAGCCAGGCAATAGCATCCCGCTCCGTAAGGAGGCTGACTTCCGCCGGGTCGTTCCTCACGTGCCCGCTTACGGGACTTCGAATGGAGGCAAGCCAGGATGACCCCAGCAAACGCTGTGGACGCGGCTTCCAGCGGCAAGGGGGATTGGCGTCAGATTGCTTGGCCCCGAGCCCATCGGACCGTATGGAGACTGCAAGCGCGGATCGTGAAGGCGACGCGGACAGGCAATTGGCGCAAGGTTCGTTCTTTGCGCCGACTGCTAATCCACTCCTTCAGCGCCCGTGCGCTGGCGGTGAAGCGAGTGACTGAAAATCGCGGCAAACGGAGCCCGGGAGTGGATGGCGTACTCTGGTCCACCCCGGCAGCCAAATCGCAGGCCGTGCACACCCTCGGGGGACGAGGGTGCCGACCCCAACCTCTGCGGAGAGTGTCCATTCCGAAGCGAAGCGGCAAGACGCGTCCTCTCGGCATCCCGACGATGCGGGACCGGGCCGAGCAGGCGCTGCACCTGCTGGCCCTGGAGCCCATTACGGAAACCCAGGCAGATTCGAACTCGTATGGCTTTCGCCGGGGACGATCCACGGCGGACGCGATGAGTCAATGCCATATCGTCCTGTCCCGAGGGTTCAGCCCGCAATGGGTCCTCGAAGGGGACATCACAAGCTGCTTCGATCGGATCAGCCACGACTGGATGCTAGGCCAGATCCCCATGGACAAGGCGAAGCTCCGAAAATGGCTGAAGGCCGGTGTGGTCCACCAAGGCAAACGCTTCCCGACCGAGGCGGGAACACCGCAAGGCGGTATCCTCTCGCCCACCTTGGCCAATCGGGTGCTGGACGGGCTGGAAGGATGCCTGGAAACCCATTTTGGAAGGAAAGGCACCCAAAAGGCCCATAGGCACCAGGTCAACCTGATCCGCTACTGTGACGACTTCGTGATCACGGGCCAATCGAAAGCGCTGCTCACAAACGAAGTCCGACCGCTTGTCCAAAGCTTTCTAGAGGAACGGGGTCTGACCCTCTCTGAAGAGAAAACGCGGATCACCCCCATCCAAGAAGGGTTTGATTTCCTTGGCTGGAATTTCCGCAAATACGACGGCAAGCTGCTGATCAAGCCGTCAAAGGCCAACGTCAAGGCGTTCCTGACGACCCTCCGAGAGACCGTGAAGGCCAACAAACAGGCCAAGCAAGAACGCCTGATCGGGTTGCTCAACCCCAAGATCCGGGGCTGGGCGAACTACCATCAAGGGGTTGTGGCCAAAGCGACTTTCAAGCGTGTGGATGATGCGATTTGGCGTCTCCTATGGCAGTGGGCGAAACGTAGGCATCCGGCCAAGAGACGCTCTTGGATCGCCAAACGCTACTTTCGAGTCCGGGGCAATCGGCGATGGGTGTTCGCCACCGAGACTGAAAATGGGGACCGGGTAGCGTTGGCACAAGCCAGCAGCACGCCGATCCGGCGCCCTGTTAAGGTCAAAGGGGCAGCCAATCCCTTTGATCCCGAATGGGCGAACTACTTCGCTACCCGACGAAACCGGAAGGCCAAGCGTTTCCTGTGGGGAAAGGCCCGGCACCTCTGGCAGCAGCAGGCGGGACGCTGCCCGATCTGCAAACAGCCCATTGAACCGGATCAAGCGTGGGATACCCACCACAAGGTCCGAAAGGCTGACGGCGGTTCGGAGGAGGCAGCGAACCTCGTCATGCTACACCCCAGCTGCCACAGGCAAGTGCACAGCCGCGGAAATCCAGCCACGTCGCCGGGTTCCCAATGGGGATTGGGGGCCTTTGAACGGCTTGAGCCACTTGCGGGGAAACTCGCTTGAGTGGTTCTTAGGGGAGGGGGTTGGTAGCAATACCTCCCCCTTACCCGACTCCCATCGTGCGCCCGGAGAAGCCTGGGCCATTGGAACGACGGGGTCTGCTCCGTCT
>CAYVMM010000206.1:0-2819 GCA_964452535.1 uncultured Gammaproteobacteria bacterium
AGGCCCTCGCGCAGGGCTCCCTCGGTGGGCTGCATGCGCTCGATCCCGAGCCCTTCGAAAAGGCCCCGGAGGATGGCAACCCCGCCTGGAAAAACGGGGGCACGGTCGCTATCCAGCCCGGGTAGCCCCTCCAGGGCCTCGGTGGAGCCGTAATCGGCCAGTACCTCTTCCAGCTGCTGGAGGGCGTGGGCGCTCACTCCCCCTTCCGTCCAGCCAGCCGTCGCCAGTACCTTGGCCACTGCCCGAATGGTCCCGGAAGTGCCCACCGCCTCATGCCACCCCTCCTTGTGAAAGGGCCGTTCCAAGGGGGCCAATTCCTGACGCGCTGCCATGCGCGCCTCGCGGAGGCGAGTCAGGGTGATGATGCCGTTCGGGAACTGCTCCCGGGATAGGGAGACGCAACCGACAGCCAGGCTCTCCATCCGCCTTGGTCGATTGCCCTGGCCCAGGATCAGCTCCGTAGAGCCGCCGCCGATGTCGATCACTAGCCGATTCCGTGCTGAAACGGGGGCGACGAGACTATGTGTGACCCCGAGATAGATCAGGCGGGCCTCTTCCACTCCCGAGACCACCTCGATCGGATGGCCTAAGGCCTTTTCGGCCCGCTCCAGGAAGCCATCGGTCTTTCGAAGCCGGCGCAGGGTGTTGGTGCCGATGGCTCGCACCTGGGTTACCGGCAGCTCGCGAATCCGCTGTCCGAATCGCTCGAGGCAAGCGAGGGCAGTCTCCTGGCTACGAGAATCCAGGGTATGATCAGTCCGGAGGCCCCCGGCGAGGCGCACGGTCTCTTTAAGCCGGTCGAGGACCCGTATCTCACCGGGACTGACCCGCGCCACGATGAGGTGAAAGCTATTGGAACCGAGGTCCACGGCGGCGACTGTGCTTTGCTCCGGAAGCGCCGTGTCTGCGTCGGATGTCCTAGGCAGGAAGGCCACCTCCTCTCTGCCACGAGCGCATGCCCCCACCTGCCCTTGATAGGGAGCGCCTTCCCATCCCTTCAAGCGCGCCGTTCGGATCTGGCTTGATCTGCCCGCTCCCTTGAAAAACGATCGGCTACCTACCCGCCTGGAGAAAACCTTCCAGCCGGACTATCCCTTCCTCAAGTCGATCCTGGCCTGTGGTATAGGCAAAGCGGACATGCTCATTCGCTCGATGGTGGCCAAAGTCGATGCCCGGCGTTAGGGCGACCCCGGCTTGTTCCAGGATCTGGGAGGCAAAGGCGAAGGTGTCCTCGGTAAAGGCGCTGGCATCGGCGTAGACATAGAAGGCCCCTTGGGGAGGAGAGGGGACCCCAAAGCCCAGTCCCTGCAGGGCAGGGACCAGAAAGTCCCGCCGCTGCTGGAAGATTTGACGGCGCTCCTCCAACAAGGCGCTGGTCTCCGGAGAAAAGGCGGCTAAGGCCGCATGCTGAGCGGGGGTGGATGCGGCTAGAAATAGGTTACTGGCCAACTTGTCCAGCTCTGGAGCCCATCCTTCGGGTGCGACGACCCAGCCCAATCGCCAGCCCGTCATCCCGAAGAATTTGGAAAAGCTATTGACTACGAAGGCATTATCGGTCACGGCTAAGGCAGTCGGGCAGCTCGCGCCGTAGGTCAGTCCATGGTAGATCTCGTCCACGATGAGGATCCCCCCAAGCTCATTCACCGCGGCATCAAGGGCCTGGAGCTCGGGGCTTGAGATCAGGGTGCCGGTCGGATTGGAGGGCGAAGCCACCATGGCGGCTACGGTGCGATCATCCCAATGCTCGCCGAGATGATGGGGGGTGAGCTGGTAGCGGCTTGTCGGACCGACGGGTACCAGGACTCCTTTGCCCTCGAAGACGCGAACGAATTGGCGATTGGAGGGATAGCCCGGGTCCGGGAGCAGAACCCGGCTGCCCGGATCGATGAGGGCCGCCATGATGAGTAGGAGGGCCCCGGAGGCGCCGGGCGTTACCACGATCCGCTCAGGAGAGAGCTCAAGCCCATGGCGCGCTTGGTACAGGTGCGCGATGGCTTGGCGTAGCTCGGGCAGTCCAGCTGCCGGGGTATAGTGGGTATGCCCCGAGCCGAGGGCCTTACGACCGGCTTCCACGATAGGCTTGGGAGTGGGGAAATCGGGCTCGCCCACCTCCATATGCACGATGTTCTGGCCGTTTGCCTCAAGGGCCCTGGCCCGCGCCAGCAGGTCCATGACGTAGAATGGTGTAATGTCGGCCAGGCGCTGGGCCGTTAGGCGGCATCTGCGCATCATAGGTGCAAGATAGCATGCGAGGCCCCCTTCCGTAGAGGAAGAGACAGCTCGGATGCGTGGGGATGCGCGATCGATGGCGGGTTTTGTCGAGGCCTTGGCCCGGGCCGTTCGGGAAGCGGGGGGGCGGGCCTTGGAGGTTGGGGGGGCAGTTCGGGATCGATTGCTGGGGCGTCCGGCTCGGGACACCGACCTCGAGGTCTACGGACTGTCCCCGCCTGCGCTGGAGGCGGTGATTGCCCGCTTCGGAAGTGTGCGCCGGGTGGGGACGCTTTTGGGAGTCTATCTCCTGAAGGAGACGGAGATTGCCTTACCCCAGGGTCCGGATGGGAATGAGGATCCCTACCTGCTTCCCGAGGTGGCGAGCCGACGTCGGGATTTGACGGTCAATGCCCTCCTGCGCGACCCCCTGACCGGAGAGATCCTGGACTTCCACGGCGGTCGCTCGGATCTTCGGGAGCGTCGGCTGCGCCATGTGGATCCCGAGACGTTCGGTCAGGATCCCCTCCGCTTGCTGCGGGTGGTGCGTCTGCACGCTGAGCTCGAATTCCGAATCGATCCCCAAACCGGGGCCCTCTGCCGCCGACTGG
>CAYVMM010000207.1:0-2793 GCA_964452535.1 uncultured Gammaproteobacteria bacterium
TCGGCCCCTGAGCCTTCCCTGTCGCCAGCCCCATAAGGAACAGCGCCATGGCCAGACACCAGGCCCCGGCGCTGACGATGAGCCAGGGCGATCGCTCCGGGTTAAGCCAGGCCCCCATTCGGGTTAGGGTAGCCACTGAGATGCATCCCACCGCTACCATCGTGACCGTTGGCAACCGGTCTGTCCGGCGCACCCGCTGCCCTACCACCCGCGTCATGACCGTCACCGATAGGGTTCCCAGCCCACCGATCAGGGCCACGTGCAGAGCCTCAAAGACAGGGGCTGTGCCGGTCCACTGGGCGACTCCCTTCACCGCTAGGCCAATCGCGAGCCAAGCGTAGCCCAAGTTCAGAACGATAAGCCCTGGATCGTCGCGCAGGCGCCAGCCCTGCCAGCCCTTCAGGCGTGCCCCGCAGATCCCTGCTCCGGCAAGCGCTAGCGTCCCGCTTACCCATCCCGCCAGTCCCAGAGGATCGGCCAGGGCCATGGTGCCCAGACAGAGGGCACCCCATCCCTCCAGTCGCGGCTGGGCCAGGCGTGTCAGGGCCCGGCCGCAGGCCTGGTGGGCCCCCGAGGAGACGGTGGCAAGGATCCTTCCCCCCATGATGAACAGGAGCAAAAAGATCCCATCAGCGGCCAAGAGGAGCCCTGGCTCGGGGCCGTCGGACAAGCTGCTCACTGCGCCCAGCTGATAGATGACCTCTGCGGCGGCTAGGGCGCCTAGGAGCGGCGCGAAGACCCGGTTCCGGGCCTTCTTGGCCTTTCGGGCAAGGGGCAGGCCAGCGAGAACGAACAGCAGCACCGGAAAGATCAGAGTCACCGCAGCCTCGGCAAAAACGGACAGCCCGGGCAGGAACAACGCGACCCGACCCGCGATCCAGGCAGCGAAAGTGGCCAGCACTTGGATGGGATCCGGGCGGGTGAGCAGATAGCCACCCACTACGGCGTAGGCATAGCCGAAGAGCATCTCGTGGCCGTGCCATCCTGCGGGCAAGGTGGAGAGAACTGTCTCGACGCCAGTGCTGGCCTCGCAGGCCTTGAGCGCGGCCATGGCGAAGGCCCACAAGCCGGCAGTGGGGAAGAACAGGACAAAGGCGGGCAGACGCGTCATGGATTCGGTCGTTGTGGAAAAAGGGTTACGCAGAATCCGTTAGGAACGTTGATCAGGGGCCTAGAAACCCCACAAGCGTACACTGCCATTCCGGAAGAGGGGGAGTTGGTCCTAGACTGGCAAATAGCTATCCCCTGACGGAGAGTGATGCCAATGCTCACAACCTATCAGGAGATTGCCCTGCTCCTGATGATGTCGGCGGGGCTCGGACTCCTGGGACTCCGCCTCCGTCAGCCCTTGATCGTGGTCTTCATCCTGGTCGGGATGCTGGGGGGGCCTGCTGGCCTGGGTCTGGTACGGGCCCATGATCAGATCGATCTGTTGGCCCAGATTGGCATCACCGTCCTGCTGTTCCTGGTGGGGCTGAAGCTGGACTTGCATCTGGTCCGGCGTCTGGGACCGGTGGCCCTGGCGACTGGGTTGGGTCAACTCGTCTTCACAATCCTGTTCGGCTTCTTGATCTGCCTGGCCCTCGGTCTGGATAGGCTGACCGCCTTGTATGTGGCGGTAGCCCTTACTTTTTCTAGCACCATCATCATTGTCAAGCTGCTGTCGGACAAGCGTGAGCTCGATGCGCTCCATGGCCGGATCGCGCTAGGTTTTCTGATTGTCCAGGACATCGCCGTAGTGGTCGCCATGGCGGTGCTGGGCGCCTTCGGTGGGCTCGAGAGCGGCGCGGGTTTTGCCCTCAAAGAAATCGTCGGCCTGTTGCTCGCCATTCTGGGTGCCGTGCTGTTCCTAATGCGCTACGTCTTCCCCCGCTTGGTCCCCTTGCTGGATCAATCCCCCGACCTGTTGCTGATCTTCGCCGTGGCTTGGGGGACGGGCTTGGCTAGCTTGGCAGAAATGGCCGGATTTGGCATGGAGGTGGGGGCCTTCCTGGCAGGGTTCTCCCTGGCCTCCGCAGGCCAACGGGACCGGATCGGGGAGCGGTTGGTGAGTCTTCGGGATTTCCTGCTGCTGTTCTTCTTCATCGATCTGGGCAGCAAGCTCGATCTGGATGCGCTGGGGGGCGAGCTGTGGCCGGCGATGGTGCTGGCCCTTTTTGTGCTGGTGGGTAATCCCTTGGTGGTGCTCGGCATCATGGGCTATATGGGATACCGTAGGCGGACGGGGTTTCTGGCGGGCCTCACGGTGGCCCAGATCAGCGAGTTTTCCATCCTTTTCGTTGCTCTGGGGATTTCCCTAGGACACATTGACCAGAAGGCCCTGGGCCTAGTGACCCTGGTGGGATTGGTGACTATTACCCTGTCCACCTATATGATCCTTTATTCCGGTCGCTTGTACCCTTGGATCGGCCCTTGGCTGGGGGTCTTTGAGCGCCGTCATCCTTACCGGGAGATGGCTCTGGAGCAGCGCGGCCGCATGCTTGGTAAGGCCCGGGTAGTGGTACTGGGCATGGGGCGGTTGGGCCGCCGGCTTGCCGCTTTGTTGAATTGTACCGGGATACCCTTGGTGGGTGTGGATTTTGATCCCGAGGCAATCCGACGGGCCGAGGAGGTCGATATCAACGTCTTTCCGGGTGATGCTTCCGAGCCGGAGCTCATTAAGGCCTTGCCGCGGGTGCCGGGTACCTACATCATCAGTACCGTGCCCCGGGTAGAGGCCAATCTGGCCCTTTGGCGAAGCCTGCAAGAGGTTGGAAGCGAGGCCGAGCTCGTGGTGGCAGCATTCAATGAGCG
>CAYVMM010000208.1:0-2793 GCA_964452535.1 uncultured Gammaproteobacteria bacterium
GGAGGCGACGCTGCGCCTTGCGGTCCACCGAGCGTCGGAAGCGCTCCGCTTCGGGTTGTTGCTCGGGATCACTGGGAGGGTCACCGTCACCGGGATTATCCGCCACGCTCAAGCTCCTCCAGCTCCATGAAGCGCCGAAGGGTCCCCGCTTCCAGACGAGTCAGCGCAGTCCGAGCCCGGCGCTCGCGCTCGTCCAGGGCCGCGAACTGGGTCCGAATCACCTCATCCAAGGAGGCTAGGTCAGGCCCTAGGACGGCAGCCGGTGTGGATACCCGAACCCGTGAGCCGCACTTCACTAGGGTCCCTCCGTTGATCGCCAGGTTCACCTGCCCACCCTGCCCAGTTTCCTCATAGGTCAGGAGACCGGCCGTCAGGGCGGCCACATAATCAATGTGACGGGGCAAGATGCCAAAGGCGCCCTCTTCCCCCTCGGCTACCACCCGGGCGGCTCCCCGGTCCAACAGGATCTCGGTGGGGAGCAGCACTGTCAGCCGCATGGGATCGTCTTCTGCCATCGATGCCCCTCAGGAAGGCGTGGCGCTGGGCTCGGCTACCTCGTCCACCGTGCCGATCATGTATAGGGCTCGCTCGGGACGATCTGCGAACTCCCCGCCCAGGATACGCTCACAGCCCTCGATGGTGTCATCCAGGGCCACGGTTCGCCCTCTCTTGCCGGTGAAATGCTCGGTGGTGGCGAAGGGCTGGGTCAGGAAGCGCTCAAGCCGACGGGCTTGGCTCACAACGGCCCGGTCCTCGCGGGAAAGCTCGGCTATGCCCAGCATGGCAATGATGTCCTTGAGCTCCTCGTACTCGGCCAGTACCCGGCGCACCTCTCGAGCGACACGATAATGGCGCTCCCCGACCACAGCAGGATTGAGCATCTTGGACTCCGAGTCCAGAGGATCAACCGCCGGATACAAACCCTGACTGGCTCGCTTCCGGGACAGGACCAGGGTGGCCGAGAGGTGAGCGAAGGTATGCGTGGCGGAGGGATCAGTGAGGTCATCGGCGGGGACATAGACTGCCTGGACGGAGGTGATGCTCCCGCTGACTGAGCTGCCGATGCGCTCCTCTAGCTCGGCAAGCTCGCTGGCCAGAGTGGGCTGATAGCCTACCCGGGACGGGATTTGCCCCAGGAGGCCCGAGATCTCCATCCCCGCCTGGACATAGCGGAAGATGTTGTCCACCAGCAGCATGACGTCCTGTTTGGCCACATCCCGAAAGTACTCGGCCACCGAGAGGGCGGCAAGCCCTATCCTCGCCCGCGCCCCCGGCGGCTCATTCATCTGCCCGAAGAGCATCACAGTGCGATCCAGGACCCCCGCCTCATCCATGGCCCGATAGAGCTCCTCGGCCTCCCGGCAGCGCTCGCCAATGCCACAAAACAGGCTGGTCCCCTGATAGGTGGTGGCCATGTTGTGGATCAGCTCAGTAATGAGCACGGTCTTGCCCACGCCAGCACCGCCGAACAGGCCGGTCTTACCTCCCTGCTCCAGAGGGGAGAGAAGGTCAATGGCCTTGATCCCGGTCTCGAAGATCTCATGGGAGGTCACCCGTTGGGCCAAGGGAAGGGGACTTCGGTGGAGGGGCCAGCGAGACTCGGCCTCGATAGGACCGGCAAAATCGATTGGCTCCCCAAAGACATTGAGGACCCGTCCAAGCAGATCCTCTCCCACCGGGACATCCAAGGGCTTTCCCCTATCGTGGACGAGGTCCCCGCGGCCTAGCCCACGGGTGGGAGTAAGGGCTACCGCCCTTACCGTGCGGGGATCCAGGTGGGAGCGGACCTCCAGGACGAGCTCGCCCTCCGAACCGGCGTGCAGGGCTCGGTGCAGAGTGGGGAGCGAGTCGACGAACCGGACATCGACCACGTTTCCCCGCACAGCAGTTACATGACCGGTAGAGAGAGGCATTTGCGAGCTAGCGTTCCTTTCCTTTCATCAAGCCCCAAACTTGCGCAGGCGGCCAGCATTGGCCAAGGCTAGGCCCATCAGGTGGATGGCGGGGCGCTGCCCCAAGGCGCCCTGAAGGCAGGACCGTTCGTCGAAGTGCTGTACGGGATCCGCGCGGATCCACTGGCCTCGGATAAGGGTAGGGGTGGGATGCCAGCTATGCTGGCCCATGACTGCCGGGGTGGAATGGTCCGAGGCGACCACCAGCACTTCCGGTTCCGGCTCGACAAGGCGCGGGATAAGGCGATCGGTTTCCTCCAAAACCGCCACCTTGCGGTCAAAATCCCGATCCTCCCCGGCGGCGTCGGTCTTCTTGACGTGCAGGAAGTAGAGGTCGCTGCCGTCCCCCAAGCACCCGACTAGCGTATCGAAGGCAGTAGAAAGGTCCTTGGGAGGCTTAGCCACAGTCATGCCGAGGAGGCGCGATAGGCCCCGATACATGGGATACTGGGCCACGCACACCCCCTTTAGCTGGAATCGCTCATCCAGCGTGGGCAGGGGGTCATAGCGATCGAAGCCCCGCAGGAGGAGGCCATTGGCTGCCTCCTCACTCGCTAGGACTGGGTGGGCCGAATCCAAGAATCGTCCTACCAGATCGGCGGTGCGCTCGCCTTCCTGGGAGTCGGCTCGTAGCTCGCGAGGCAGGACCCCGGTTTCCTGAGGGTCGGTGTCGGAAACATCACCGCCGAGCCCCTCTCCCCTCAGGATGAGGACAGCGCGATGCTCGCTTACCGGCTCCAGGAACCAGTGCTCAGGCTCCAATGACCAGTTCTCGGCGGGCCCCACCTTGACCTGCTCCTGCAAGCGCTTGCACAGCCGCCGATTGGTCTCGGTAGTGAGC
>CAYVMM010000209.1:0-2775 GCA_964452535.1 uncultured Gammaproteobacteria bacterium
GACCCCGGATGGCCAGGTCCCGTTCGCCTTGGCCGAGTGCGGCCGCGTCCACGTCGAACGCGCCCCCCACGATGTCGACCTGCTCTGCGATCCCCAATGGGATTACTTCGCGGTCCTGCGGGAAAAGCTGCGCTGGGGCGAACGCCCCTGAACGTCGCCCACCCGCTTAGTCCTCCGATACCGCCTTTTGACACGCCGCGCACAGGCCGTAAAGTTCCATGCGATGATCGGTGAGCTTGAAATGATGCGCCCGGGCTATCTCTTCTTGGAGCCGCTCGATCTCGTCGTTGACGAACTCCTCCACCCGCCCGCAGCGAAGGCAGATCATGTGGTCGTGGTGCTGGTGCTCGTCCAGCTCGAAGAAGGCGCGCTCGCCATCGAAATGGTGGCGCTTGACCAGCCCAGCGCGCTCAAACTGGGCCAGCACCCGGTACACGGTGGCTAGCCCCACTTCTTCGCCTTCCGCTAAAAGGGTCCGATAGATGCCTTCGGCCGTCCGATGGCGCTCCTCGGAGTGCTCGAGTAGCTGTAAGATCCGCCGCCGCGGGCGGGTGGCCTTTAATCCCGCCTGCTTGAGCTCTTCGCTCTCCCGACTCATGACCGCCTCCTTACGCCTTGCGTGGGCCGCCACCGCCGCCACCGCAGTCGGCTGCGCCCATCCCCCCATCGAGCAGGGGAGTTACGAATGTTTTGCCATGAGACGCCGGCCCGGTAACGGGTAATCCGTCCCAGGACCCCGCCCTTCGGGCACCCCCTCAGTCGCACCTTACCCGTTACCGGGCCGATTCCGGTAACTGGATTGATGTTCCCCTTAATAACGGCGATTCGGGTTTTTGGGCTGACCGTAGACCACCTCGGCGCGCTGTCGAAAATCAACCACTAGGGTATCTACGGCCTGGTAGAAGATGGGGCCCATCACGACGGTCAGGAAGCGACTGACAAATTCGTACTGGATGGAGACATGCACCCGCGTCCGGGCATCGGCCTGAGGCTCGAAGGTCCAGACGCCTTCCAGGAATTGAAAAGGCCCGTGCCCATGGATAAGGCGCATCTCCACCAGCTTGGGCCGGTGGAAGCGGTTGCGGGTGGCGAAGGATTTCCGCAATCCGCGGTGCTCCAAAGTCAACTCAGCGATCAGGGCGTCCTCCTCCTGGGAGAGGATGCGTCCGGAGCCGCACCAGGAGAGGAATTCCGGATAGGCCTCGATGTCCAGGACCAACTCGTACATCTGCTCCGGGGTGTAGGCCACCACCTCACTGCGCTCTACAGCCGGCATTCAAGGATCCCCCTCCTTATCCTCGGCTGACAACTCGGGAATGGGGCGAACGCTCCCCCATCCGCCAGGCGCACCGATTGATCACCTCGACCCTCTCCTTACCTCTTGACTCGCTAGGCCATGAATCCCCATCCAGGGGAGATCCAGCGCCCCCACCCTGACCCACTGAAGGGCAAAGGCCCTTGGCATGCGCTGATCCCTAGCCATGAAAGCAAACAACTACTAGGCTATCGACCACTCGAACCCCAAGAAGGATTCCATGGTCGGATCGCTCGAATCCGCGCGTCCTATCGCTTTGAATAAGAAGGCCCGCTTCGATTTCCATCTCGAAGAGGAGATGGAAGCGGGATTGGCGCTTCAGGGCTGGGAGGTCAAGGCCCTGCGAGCGGGTCGGGTCAACATCAAAGAAAGTCACGTTATCATTCATCGAGGTGAGGCTTGGCTAGTTGGGGCACGCATTTCTCCCTTGCCCGAGGCCTCTACCCATCTGAGTCCAGACCCCACCCGGACCCGGCGCCTTCTGTTGCATCGGCGCGAGCTCCGACGGCTCATCGGCCGGACCCAGCAGAAGGGTTACACAGTGGTGCCCCTGGATCTGCACTGGCGCCAGGGTCTGGCCAAGATCGAGATTGCCTTAGCCAAGGGTAAGAAAAAGACGGACAAGCGCGCCGAGATTAAGGAGCGCGATTGGAACCGCCAGCGTCAGCGCCTCCTCAAGGAAAAGAACCAGTAGGATTCAAACCTTAAACGCTGAGTAGACCTTTGACCGTCATCGCCTTTCACCCTTTTGATATTTCTTGAGTACTCCCTAGCGCTTCTGGGAACTTTGGAGGGGGGCCATAGTCAGATCTTAATAGATCCGGACCGATCGGATCCTTAGCAATCCTAAGGGGGCGACTTGGCTTCGACGTGAGCCCGCAAGCTATTGGTGCATGCCGAGGTGCTGGGCAACCTCGTAAAACTTCCCAGCCGGTAAAGATACCTGCCGACAACGAAGAGTTCGCTGTAGCCGCATAAACCCGGCTACCCCCCGTCCGGAGCTGCCCGTGGCGAAGGATAACGGGGGTCGACCTTCACGGGATCGCGGCGGCGCCCCGCCTGGGGCAAACCGTCGTTAAAGCCAAACCGGGCTCTCCGGTTGCGGCCCCGCTACCCGGGCTAGCAACTGGGAACACAAAGGGTAGCTAAGCATGTAGATCCAATAGTGGACGGCTCGCGGACGCGGGTTCGAATCCCGCCGCCTCCACCAATTACCCTCATCACCGTTTCTCATTTGACCTCGGATAGCCACATAACCCATTGATAAATAGGCGATATTCTCCCCACACCACCTCACGGTTCCTCATTGCAGCGCACCCCATGGGCGGGTAGGATTGCGGGTAATGAGCGAATCGGTGAGGGTAACTCTGTGGCGCCCCCTCCCCCGCAGACCGAGAATCGGCTCTCCGACGCGGCTGTGCGAGCCGCCAAGCCGCGCGAGAAACCGTAGCGCTTGAGCG
>CAYVMM010000210.1:0-321 GCA_964452535.1 uncultured Gammaproteobacteria bacterium
CCGAGCTACCAGCAGATCGAGGAAGGCGCTGCGGGTACGGGCAACGGTCGTGGTCTGCAGAAAGGCCAACCGCGCCTGGGCCCGACGCACTCGCGCTTCAGCGGCGCCAATCTGGAGGTCACGCTTGCCCCCAGTGAATAGGGTTTGAGCGACCCGAACGGTGACATCGGTCGTGGTCCGTCGGTTGCCTTTCCGGCGACCGCCGGAGACAGTGAGCTGGGGATTGGTCGGCACGATGCGGGCCGCATGCATGCGCTCGCCTCGCCGAACCCCCACCTGTTGGCGAGCCTGACGGAGGGTCAGGTTGTTCTCCAAGGCCTG
>CAYVMM010000210.1:331-2739 GCA_964452535.1 uncultured Gammaproteobacteria bacterium
TTGAGTCAATTTGCGACTGATGACGAACTTCGCGAGATTGATGAATTCCTCCCGCGGGAGAAAGAGCTCATCGTGGTGGACCTCCCGCTGGTCGGTGTATCTAAAAGAGAGCTACATATTTCTCAACGGACCCCCACCTGTTGGCGAGCCTGACGGAGGGTCAGGTTGTTCTCCAAGGCCTGGCGCAGGGCCTGGCTCAAGTGCAGCGGTTGCGGCAGACGGTTATCAGAGGGGGCCGATACCCCGGCTAGGGGCCAAGCCTGAGCCACCATCAAAACGGCCGCCCCCCACCACAGTTTTTGGGTGACCATAAACGGGAGCCCTCAAATCGAACAGCATTCCCCGGCGGGCCTTAAGGCACGCCGTGATTGCGTTAGGAAGAGGGCTTAGACTCGGGGCGGTTGGAGCGGGCGGTCGACGTAGAGGAAGGCGTGCGGAGTGGAAACGAAGGGAGAATTCGGACTTCTCCCCCCGGAAGCCATCGCAGTCCCATCCAAGGGGAGAGCGAGAAAATGCACAGGGGAGTGGACGCAGTGGTTGGCAGCCCCCGATGTCGGCGCCTCGCCGGGGACCTTTCGGTCCAATGGCGCCTCCACCAAGGACTCACCGTGACCAGCAGCGTCGGCATTGAAGTGGCCCGGTTGCCCCTCGAACGCCCAGGCGGACTGGGCCACTAAGACGGTGATGAGCAGGATCCAACCTAGCAAGCGTCGCATACAAAGCTTAACTTACCATCCCGGGGCTCGGCTGCCAATAGGCTGAGCTGGCAGGCGCAAGACCGGACGGGCTACTAGGGGAAAGGAGGCGACAAACAAACGCCGGAGCTTTTCCATAGGACCCTGGGGAAAAGGCTATTTACGGGCATAAGTCCCGTCCGGCTTACGGAAGTAGGTGCCTTCTGGGGCCTTTTTCAGGACCTGCTGAGCGTAGATCTTGCCCACCTCGTCCACCGGCACCCCCTCCGATTCGGCGCGCTTGCGATAGATCTTACGCCGCTCGGCATTGACCCGTTCCACTACCTGCTTAGCCCTGGCAGGGGGATCTTCGACCCGGACCTCTACCAGACCGTCGTAGCGCTCGGCAATGATCCCTTGAGCCCGAAGCTCGTCAAGGGATTGAGCTGTTGCCGGAAGGATTGGCCCCAGGGCTAGAATGAGTCCTAGAAGAGCGAGAGCGGTCCGGGGCATCCAGCGGTTCGGCATGAGACCCTCCACGTGAAGCGGCACTGCCCCCAAGGGCGCTGCTCCAGGGCACCCACGGGCCATGAACTCACCGCTATCGCAATGAGGCGATGGGCTCTCGTCGCAAGTAGCGCCTTTCGGCTTCCCGTTAACCGGGACTTGAAAGGGCATTCTAGCAGAACGAGGAAAGACGAATCCCTATAGGGCACGATCTCCCATTATTAAGGGGAACCGCAATCAACTTACCGGAACCGGCCCGGTAACGGCCAATCTGCTGCGGGGGACCCCGCCCTTCGGGCACCCCTTTAGTCGATCCTTACCCCCTTACCGGGCCGGCAAACTGTGGCAAACCATTCGTACCTCTTGGTGACAAAGCCGTACTAGAAGATTTCGGGGTTCTCCGAGATGTCTTCCTGGGCTTTCTCCTCCAGACGGACCCGAACATCCGCCTGAAGATTGATGTTGAGGTTGATGGTTATGGGCTCTTGGGGCGACTTAACCCGTACAGTGTGTGTGCAAGCCGACGCCTGAAGGCCCATTAGGCAAAGGGCCGATAGGATCGCCCGATAGGTCGGGGCTGGTAAAACCAAAACGCCATCTCCTACCTCGATTGAACCGATGATTGCCCCTGCCATATCGATGCTCCGACGAGGGACAAGCCTCAGGGCCTTTGTATCTCCAGCGCTCGTTTCAGCAGCCCTTCGGGAAACTTTCGCCCCTGGAGCAGAGACCGCACCCAAGGCCCCACATCGCCTTCGACATTGATATTAAGCTGAAAGGGAGCTCCTCCTAGGACATCGGGGTTGCGCCCCAAGGTAGACAAGTGCACACGGAAGTTGCCATCAGTTGGGCGGCGAAGGGTCACAGAGAGCTTATCGTAACGGAAATCCTCAAGGGCACGGAGCACAAGCTGGATCTGCTCCCCTCTCTCCCCTAGCGCCCGTTTGGCAGCCTTCGAGCGGTAACGCAAAACCCCCGGTCCGTTTGCACGGAGGCGACCGCCATCGATCCGCACCTTACCGCCAGCCAGCTTCAGGGGGATTTTTCCCGAGAGGCGCCCGCTTCCGCTAAGCCCCTCGATTCCCATCCGTTCGAAGAGGGCCCCCAGGTCCAGATCCCGGATCCGGAGGGTTACCTTCGGCTCTGTTGCTCCCACATCGAGGCGTTCGTCCGCTACGCGGAGCTGGCCGCCAAAAAGGCGGGCTTGGGCGCGCTGGATCCGAAGGG